>CBIHQF010000119.1:0-8815 GCA_966211665.1 uncultured Pseudomonas sp.
AGCGCGTCGACGATTTCCGAGTTGGCGCCGCTGCGGTACAGCGTCTGCTTGATCGCCAGCACGTGCGGGTCCTTGGCGGCCTGGCGCAGCAGATCGACGACCGGGGTGAACGACTCGAAGGGGTGCAGCAGGAGGATATCCTGCTTGCTGACCACGCTGAAGATGTTCTCGCTGTTTTGCAGCAGCTTGGGGATCACCGGGGTGAAAGGCGCGTACTGCAATTCCGGGTGGCTGGCCAGCCCGGTGATGCTGAACAGGCGGGTCAGGTTGACCGGCCCGTTGACCCGGTACAGCTCGCTCTCGCTCAGGCTGAACTGCTTGAGCAGATAGTCGAGCAAGGGCCGCGGGCAGGTATCGACCACTTCCAGGCGCACGGCATCGCCATAGCGCCGCGAAAACAGCTCGCCGCGCAACGCGCGGGCCAGGTCTTCGACATCCTCGGTGTCGACCGAGAGGTCGGCGTTACGGGTCAGGCGGAACTGGTAGCAGCCCTTGACCTTCATGCCCTGGAACAGATCGTCGGCATGGGCATGGATCATCGAGGACAGGAACACGTAATTGTCGCCGGGGCCACCGACCTCCTCGGGCACCCGGATGATCCGCGGCAGCAGACGCGGAGCCGGAATGATCGCCAGACCCGAGTCGCGACCGAAGGCGTCGATGCCTTCCAACTCGACGATGAAGTTCAGGCTCTTGTTCACCAGCAACGGGAAGGGATGGGTCGGGTCCAGGCCGATGGGGGTGATGATCGGCGCGATTTCGTCGCGGAAGTAACGCCGCACCCAGGCCTTCAGCTTGGTATTCCAGAAGCGCCGACGGATAAAGCGCACTTGGTGTTTTTCCAGCTCCGGCAGCAGGGTGTCGTTGAGGATCGCGTACTGGCGCTCGACCTGTTCGTGCACCAACTCGGCGATGCGCGCCAGGGCCTGATGCGGCTGCAGGCCGTCGGCACCGGCCTGTTCGCGGGCGAAGTTGATCTGCTTCTTCAGGCCGGCGACGCGGATCTCGAAGAATTCGTCGAGGTTGCTGGAAAAAATCAGCAGGAACTTCAAGCGTTCGAGCAGCGGATAGGATTCGTCCAACGCCTGTTCGAGCACGCGGATATTGAATTGCAGCTGCGACAGCTCGCGGTGGATATACAGGCTGCTGTCGTCCAGGCTCGGCACCACCATGGGCGGCGCCGGCGTAACCGCGGGCGCCTCGGGTGCCTCATGCACTTCGGGCGCAGGGCTGTCTACCGCGACCAGGTCTTCGGCTATCGGTTGTGCATCCTGCAATTCGCTACTACTGGGCCCTTCGGTGTTCATGTGTTTTCCAGTCCCGGAGGGGCTAGTGCCCCTGCTTCAACAGTTCTGCCGCACGCACGGCGAAATAAGTCAGGATACCGTCGGCACCCGCGCGCTTGAACGCGGTCAGCGATTCGAGGATCACCGCCTCGCCCAGCCAACCATTCTGAATGGCCGCCATGTGCATGGCGTACTCGCCGCTGACCTGATAGACAAAGGTCGGCACGCGAACTTCTTGTTTGACCCGCCAGAGAATATCCAGGTACGGCATCCCCGGCTTGACCATCACCATGTCGGCGCCCTCGGCCAGGTCGGCCGCGACTTCGTGCAGCGCCTCGTCGCCATTGGCCGGGTCCATCTGGTAACTGGCCTTGTTGGCTTTACCCAGATTAGCAGCCGAACCCACCGCATCGCGGAACGGGCCGTAATAGGCGCTGGCGTACTTGGCCGAGTAGGCCATGATCCGCACATTGCCATGGTCGGCCAGCTCCAAGGCTTCGCGGATCGCCTGCACGCGGCCGTCCATCATGTCCGAAGGCGCCACCACTTGGGCGCCGGCCGCGGCATGGGACAGCGCCTGCTTGACCAGGGCATCGACGGTGATGTCGTTCTGCACATAGCCGTGCTCGTCGAGAATCCCGTCCTGACCGTGGGTGGTGAAGGGATCGAGGGCCACGTCGCTGATCACCCCCAATTCGGGGAAGCGCGCACGCAAGGCACGGATCGCGCGCTGGGCGATGCCCTCAGGGTTCCAGGCTTCGCTGCCGTCGAGAGATTTGTTTTCCAGTGGTGTCACCGGAAACAGTGCCAACGCCGGAATACCCAGGGCCACCCATTTTTCCGCTTCCTGCAACAGCAGGTCGATGGAGAGGCGCTCGACCCCGGGCATCGAGGCAATCGCCTCGCGACGATTGTCGCCGTCGAGTACGAATACCGGCAGGATCAGGTCATCGACGCTCAAACGGTGTTCGCGCACCAGCCGCCGGGAAAATTCATCGCGACGGTTGCGCCGCAGGCGGGTGGCGGGGAACAAACGATTGGCGGGGGTAAAGCTCACGACAGACTCCATAGCCCGCTTCGACGGGCGAGTGTGACAGTTATAGGCGCACATTATGACCGCAGCATGACCAATGACCAAAGTGACAATGCACGACAGCGCCGCGACGGTTTTGCCGCTCAACCCACGCAGAATAACCGGGCGCCCGTTACCGGGATATGGCCGGGCTCGACTTCGGCTTGCCGACCGAGGTAATGATTCGCCGGATCAGGACCGAGCAGCCCGCTGGAGAATGAACAGACGGCCGTCGTTAAGCTTCATATCAGGTACAGGTGGATAAGATTGCATGCAAGACGTGGCCCAACGCCAGGCGCGAACGAATCCAGTAGCGGGCATCCACGGCGCGGCGCACCATGATGATCCGAGTGCTATAACGACAACAGTTATGGCGGATTTTTTGCTTTTAAATTGACCGAGAGCCGGCATCCGTAACGCTGCCGCAGGCGCCCCCAATCAGGAGTCTTTGATGAACAAAAAAGTAGCGGTGATTCTTTCCGGCTGTGGCGTTTACGACGGCGCGGAAATCCATGAAAGCGTGCTCACCCTGCTGCGCCTGGATCAGCGCGGCGCCCAGGTGCAATGTTTTGCGCCCGATATGCAACAGCTGCATGTGGTCGATCACTACAGCGGCGACGAGATGAACGAGGCGCGCAACGTGCTGGTGGAATCCGCGCGCATCGCCCGCGGCGCGATCAAGGACGTCAAGGAATTGCATGTCGACCAGTTCGATGCACTGATTCTGCCGGGCGGCTTCGGGGTGGCGAAGAATCTCTCGGATTTCGCCATCGGCGGCGCCAATTGCAGTGTGCAGCCGGACGTGCTGACCGCTATCCAGGCCTTCGCCAAAGCCGGTAAACCGATCGGCATGATGTGCATCGCGGGCGCCCTGGCGGCGAAGATATTCGGCGATGGCGTGGTCTGCACCATCGGCAACGACCATGAAACCGCCACGACCCTGAGCCAGATGGGTGCAACGCACCATGAATGCGCAGTCAGCGATATCGTCGAAGATACGCCACGCAAACTCGTCACCACCCCGGCCTATATGCTGGCCCAGTCGATCAGCGAGGCGGCGTCGGGCATCAACAAGCTGGTGGACCGGGTTCTCGAACTCACCCACAGCGCCTGACAGGTCTATCACGCCAATGCGCGCGGCACTCCGGCCGCGCCCCTGGTCAAGTCGGCGCCGGTGCGGCAGTTTAGCCACACCCGTTTTCAGGCCCACCGCTTATGACCCGTCCATCTTTCGAACTCGACGCCGACCTGCGACAGGCGGTCGGCTTGTTCTTTCAGCGCATTCCCTTCAACCAGATGCTCGGTATCGAGCTCGATGAGCTGAGCCTCGAGCGGGTCACCATGCACCTGCCGATGAAGCCGGAGCTGATCGGCAACTTCGTCCAAGGCATCCTTCACGGCGGGGTGATTTCCTCGCTGCTGGACGTGGCAGGCGGCGCCATGGCGCTGATCGGCGCCTTCGACAAGCATCAGCACCTATCCAGCCAGGAGCGCATGGCGCGACTGTCCAAGCTCGGCACCATCGACCTGCGCATCGATTACCTGCGCCCGGGCCGCGGCCAACGCTTCACCGCCACGGCGGTGCTGCTGCGCTCGGGCAACAAGGTGGCGGTGGTGCGCAGCGAGTTGCACAGCGACGACGGCACCCTGATCGCCGTCGGCACCGGCACCTATCTCTGCGGCTGACGCTGCAAGCGGGTGACGATTCGATCCAGAGCGTTGGCGAACGCCTGTTTATCGCGCTCGCCGTAGGGTGCCTGCCCGCCGCCGATCTGCCCTTGCTCGCGCAGTTCGGTGAATAGGTTACGCACCGCCAGCTTGTCGCCCATATTGCGCTCGTCGAACTCGCGGCCACGCGGATCGAGGGCCGCTACGCCCTTCTTCACCAGGCGATCGGCCAGCGGTACATCGCTGCACACCACCAACTCTCCGGGCCGGGCATGCTCGACCAGGTAATCGTCGGCGGCATCCGGGCCGCTCGGCACCACGATCAAACGCACGCAGCTGTAGGCCGGCTTGATCTGCGCCTGACCGGCGACCAGCAACACCTCGAAAGCGCGCTTCAAGGCGAATTTCACCACTTGATCCTTGGCCGCCTTGGGGCAGGCGTCGGCATCTATCCAGACTCGCATGACTGTTTCCTCACTGACGACGCGCTAGTATGCCGAAGATCGCAGCCGCGCCGCGTATCCCCGCCGCGCGCAATGCCGCCGAGGTCATCCGCATGGAGTATTGGCAACGTCTCGAACGCCCCGCCGAAACACTGGTTTGCGGCGCCAGTCGCGGCATCGGCCTGGCCTTGTGCGAACGACTGCTGGCCCGCGCGGATGTCGCGCGAGTCTGGGCGGTGGCCCGCCACGCCAGCCAGTCCGCCGGCCTGGCGGCCTTCGCCGAGCAGCATGGCGAACGCCTGCAACGCCTGGATGTGGATTGCTGCGATGAAAAGGAGCTGGCCGCGCTGGCCCAGCACCTGAAAGCGCATAGCGCGCAATTGAACTTGCTGCTGTGCACCCTCGGGGTCTTGCACAGCGGCGCGGCAAAAGCCGAAAAGAGCCTGACCCAACTGGATATGCAGGGTTTGCTGGCGACCTTCAGCTGCAACAGCTTCGTCCCAATCCTGCTGCTCAAGCACCTGCTGTCGCTGCTGCGCGGCCGCCATCCCTGCACGGTGGCGGCGCTTTCGGCGCGGGTCGGCTCGATCGGCGACAACCGCCTCGGCGGCTGGTACAGCTACCGCGCCAGCAAGGCCGCGCTGAACCAGTTGCTGCACACCGCCAGCATCGAACTGGCGCGGCTGAACCCCAACAGCTGCGTGCTCAGCCTGCATCCTGGCACCACCGATACCGAACTGTCGAAACCCTTTCAGGCCAATGTACCGGCCGAGCAACTGTTTACCTCGCAGTTCGCCGCCGAGTGCTTGCTGGCCCAGGTCGCGCGCCACGGCCCGGAACAAACCGGCAGGTTCTGGGGCTGGGATGGCCAGCCGATCGCCTGGTGACTCATCCAGCGAAGATCAGACCGGCGCGCGGCGCACCGTGGCCAGGAGTGCGGCAGCGCCAACGAACAGAGCGCCGAAAGTGCGGTTCATGATGCGCTGCTGGCGCGGCGAACTCAGCGCCCGCAGCACCCGCGCCGCCAGCCCGGTGTAGCCGGCCATGACGATCAGGTCGACGCAGATCATGGTGATGCCCATCAGCAGGTACTGGCTGAGCAGTGGTGCTTGCGGATCGATGAATTGCGGCAACACCGCGAGCATGAAGACGATGGCTTTGGGGTTGCTGAAATTGACCAGGAAACCGCGCAACACCAGGGTCAGCGGGCGGCCGATCGGCCGTTCGGATGGCGCCGCCATAGCGCTGGGCAGCGCCCGCCATTGGCGGTAGCCGAGGTACACCAGATAGGCCACGCCGAACCATTTGATCAGACTGAAGGCCAGTTCCGAAGCCGCCAGAATCGCCCCGACCCCGGCGGCGACGATAACGATCTGCAAGGCCAGCCCCAACTGCAAGCCCAGTGCATTCCAGTAACCGCGTAGAAAGCCGTACTGCAATCCCGCCGACATCGAGGCGATCGCCCCGGCACCCGGCGACAGGCTGATCACCCAACAGGCGACGAAGAACGCAAGCCAGGTTTCGAGTGCCATGGCGATACCTCAAGTAAATCGATAAAAAAGGGTAGACCTTAGGGTCTGTTGCCGTTTCATCGCGACCGCGCTAAAACAGCAACAGACCCTAGCCTACCCCTTGTTCAAGCAATCGCCCAGCCGGACGATCAGTCCGGCAGGTCTTTACGCAGTTGCACCGGCTCCAGCTCTTCCTTGCGCGCCCGGGCGCGGGCCGTACGCATACGGATATTGATCGCTTCCACCGCCAGCGAGAAGGCCATGGCGAAGTACACATAGCCCTTGGGCACATGCACATCGAAGGCTTCGGCGATCAGCACAGTGCCGACCACGATCAGGAACGACAGGGCGAGCATTTTCAGGCTCGGGTGCTTGTCGATGAAATCGCTGATGGTGCCCGCCGAGAGCATCATCACGATCACCGAGATGACGATGGCCGCGACCATCACCGGCACGTTGTCGACCAAGCCGACCGCTGTGATCACCGAATCCAGGGAGAAGACGATGTCGATAATCGCGATCTGCACGATGATCCCCATAAAACCGTAGGCCTTGCCGCCAGCGCTCTGGGATTCCTCTTCGCCTTCCAGGCTGTGGTAAATCTCCGCGGTACTCTTGAACAGCAGGAACAGGCCGCCGAAGAACAGAATCAGGTCGCGCCCGGAGAAACCTTCGCCAAGGACATGGAACAGGTCGGTGGTCAGACGCATCACCCAACTGATCGACAACAGCAGCAGGATGCGCGTGCCCATGGCCAGGGCCAGACCGAAGAAGCGCGCCTTGGGCTGCTGCGCCTTGGGCAAGCGGCTGACCAGGATCGAGATAAAGATGATGTTATCGATGCCCAGGACGATTTCCAGGGCGGTCAGGGTCAGAAACGCGACCCAGAGTTCGGGGTTGGCCAGCCATTCCATCATGGTTATTTCTCGAGTTTGCTTACGCTAGGGAGTTCGCCGGCACGCCAACGGCGCACGGCTTTTTGGAAGAATAAACTGTTGGGTACCTGAACCCAGGTGCCAACACCCTCTTCGCTCAGGTCTTCGAGGGTGGTGTAAAACAGGTTGATCGACAGCACCCGGCCTTTGACCCCGGGCTTGTCGGCGGCCTCGATGATTTCCACGCTGTCGCCGATGCGAAACGGCGAGAGAGTGATGATCAACAAGGCGCAGAACAGGTTGGACAGCACGCTCCAGATGGCGAAAAACGCCACCGCCGCCACCGCGACGAAGCCGGTCAAGGCGGTCCACAACACCTGGGCGGAAACGCCCAAACGCTCCAGCACCAACAGCAATGCGCTGCCCATGATCAACCAGCGCAGGCCGCCGCGTAGCGGCAGCAGCACTTGTGCCGGCAACTGCGGGTAACGCGCACCGAGACGATGGGTGGCGCGTACCAGCAAGCGCTGCAGTACAACCGCCAGCAGCAGGATCAGCAGCACTTGAGCGCCGCGTATCAAGGGTTCGCTGTAGACACTCAGCCATTCTGCGTCGAATAGTTCGACCATCAGCTGACGGCCTCCAGTTCCGCCTGCAAGGCTTCGAGCGTTTCCAGAGCCAGCATCCAGCGTTCCTCCAGATCCGCTTCGCGGCCCTTCAACTTGGCCTGCTCGGCCAGCGCGTCGCGCAGTTCGTTCTTGCGCGCGGCCTCGTAGATGCCGCTGTCGCCGAGGCGGGTTTCCACCGCGGCGAGCTGTTGGTGCAACTGGCCGAGTTCCTTCTCCAACTTATCCGCTTCGCGTTTGTGCGGCGCCAGTTGCTGACGCAAGGCCGCGGCAGCCTGGCGCTGGGCGCGTTTATCGGTTCTATCCGGGTTGCTTTCGCCACCGCCGACCGGCGTCTGCTGACGCGCGCGGTAATCCACCAACCAGCGCGCATAGTCGTCCAGATCGCCGTCGAAGGCCTGCACCCGGCCATCGGCGACCAGGTAGAACTCATCGGTGGTGCTTTTCAGCAGATGCCGATCGTGGGACACCACCACCACCGCCCCGGCGAACTCCTGCAAGGCCATGGTCAGGGCCAGGCGCATTTCCAGGTCGAGGTGGTTGGTCGGTTCGTCGAGCAGCAACAAATTGGGTTTGCCCCAGGCGATCAGTGCCAGAGCCAGGCGGGCTTTCTCGCCGCCGGAGAAATTCACCACCGGCTCGTCGCAACGCGGGCCGCGGAAATCGAAACCGCCGAGGAAGTCGCGCAACGCCTGCTCGCGCTCGCTCGGCGCCAGGCGCTGGAAGTGCAGCAGCGGGCTGGCCTTGTCGTCCAGCGCGTCGAGCTGATGCTGGGCGAAATAGCCGACCACCAGGTTTTCGCCGCGTTGCAGGCGGCCACTGATCGGCGCCAGTTCAGCCGCCAGGTTCTTGATCAGGGTCGATTTGCCGGCACCGTTCGGGCCCAGCAGGCCCAGGCGCGCGCCCGGTGTCAGCTGCAACTTGACCTGCTCCAGCACCACCTTGTCGCCATAGCCGAGGCGGCCTTCGCTGAGGTCCAGCAGCGGGCTGGAAATCTTCTCGGCCTCGCGGAAACGGAAATCGAACGGCGAGTCGACATGCGCCGCGGATAACTCCTCCATGCGCTCCAGCGCCTTGATCCGGCTCTGCGCCTGGCGCGCCTTGGTCGCCTGGGCCTTGAAGCGGGCGATGTACTTTTCCATATGCGCGCGTTGCGCCTGTTGCTTCTCGTAGGCCTGTTGCTGCTGGGCCAAACGCTCGGCGCGGGTGCGTTCGAAAGCTGAATAGCCGCCCCGGTAGAGCGTCAGTTTCTGCTGATCGAGATGGGCAACGTGATCCACTACGGCATCCAGGAAATCGCGGTCATGGGAAATCAGCAGCAGGGTACCGGGGTA
>CBIHQF010000120.1:0-8805 GCA_966211665.1 uncultured Pseudomonas sp.
ACCTTTTGAGCCAGCACTCGCTATTGCGAGGTGAGCCCCAAGACGGTATCTACGGACTGAAGCCTGGATTGCATAGGTACATAGGATCTACAGGTAGGTTGGCGCTGAGCCCGCGAAGCCCAACATGGGGCCGCGAAAAACGCCTCCGATTGCGCGGCGGCTATTCGTCGACCCGGAAGCGCAGCACGCCGATCATCTGCCCCGCCTCGGTCAGCACCTGAATCTGCCAACGCCCGGCGGCATCCGCGGGGAAATTCTGTTTGTGCGTCCAGGCCCGGTAGCCTTTTTCGCGGCCGCCATGGATCTCCAGGGCGATGCGCTCGACTTCTCGGCCGTTGTGCCGCCAGACATGGTAAATGCGCTCATCCAACCCGCGCGGCGCATTGATCGCGGTGTAGGCATAGAGCCCCTGGTCGTGCAGTTGTGCGAGGCTGAGCTGTTTGATGCTGGCGCCGGGTGCGCGGTTCTGGTCGTCGAACTCGGTGGTCACCGCCACTTCGGTCAACCACAGAGTCGCCGGCGGCACCCAGACCCGCGCCAGCCAACCGCCAATGCCGAGCGCCAGGGTCAAGCCAACCAGCAGCAAGCCGCGCCACCAGCGCTGCACGGTGATGGTGCTGAACAGGCTGGGAAACGACAGCAGCACGGCAGCCGCCAGGGCAAGCTGATAACTCTGCGGGGTGGTCAGCTTGAAGATGATCGGCAGCGCCGTGAGCAATACCGCGAACAGCGCCAGGGTGTGGTAGGCGAGAAACAGCCAGCGCCGCGGCGCCAGCCATTTGTAGTACAGCGGGTCGATGATCGAAGCCAGCGCCGCAACCGCCAATACGCCGGTGAACAGGGCCTGGCCGCTGTTCCAGGTGGTGGTGATGAAAAAGAACGGCAGCACGAAGAACAGACTTTCCTGGTGGATCATCTGAGTCGCGTAGCGCAACAATGGCGCCGGCACCTGCAGCCCGAACCAGCGTTCGATCTGCTCGCGCAGCACGTTTTCCAGGATCAACCACAACCAGCTGACCAGCATCACCAGGCCCAGCACCCGCGCCAGCTCGGCTTGCCGGTCAACCAGCAGAAAGCTCGCCAGCCCCGACGCGAAGCCGAAGATCGCCACCGTCCCCGGGTAGGCTTGAATCAACGCGGCAACACGCGAAACGGCGGATTTACTCAAGCGGGGCAAAGACACGGGACGACTCTTGCAGGTATACGGCAGTAGGAGCGTCAGCATACTGCATCTGCCCCCGCATGCCGCGCTTTGCCGATAGTCGCGCCTGCTAGAACACCGACCAGCCGATGCGTTGACTGAGCAACTCCAGGGCTCTCATCCCCGCCAGGGAATTGCCCGCGGGGTTCAGCTCCGGCGACCAGACGCACACGCTGAAGCGCCCCGGCACCACCGCGACTATGCCGCCGCCGACGCCGCTCTTGCCCGGCAGGCCGACCCGGTAGGCGAAGTTGCCGGCTTCGTCGTACAGGCCGCTGGTGGCCATGATCGCGTTGACCTGCTTGGTCTGCCGCGGCGTCAGAATCTGCGCGCCGCTGTGCATGCAGAAGCCATCGTTGGCCAGGAAGCAGAAAGCCCGCGCCAGGTCGGCGCAGCTCATGCGCAACGCGCAATAACTGAAATAGCTGCGCAGCACCGTCTCCACATCGTTATGGAAATTGCCGAATGACTGCATCAGGTAAGCCGCCGCCGCGTTGCGCGCGCGGTGCTGGTATTCGGAATCGGCGACGCGGTTATCCACCGCCACCTGCGGGTTGCCGGCCAGGCGGCGGACGAAATCGCGCATGGACACCACAGGCGCGGCAAAGCGCGACTGGTTGATATCGCAGATCACCAGGGCGCCGGCGTTGATGAAGGGATTGCGCGGCCGCCCCCGCTCGAACTCCAGCTGCACCAGGGAGTTGAACGGCTGGCCGGACGGCTCATGACCCAGGCGCTGCCAGATATCCTCGCCGGAATGACCGATCGCCTGCACCAGGCTGAACACCTTGGAAATGCTCTGCACGGAAAACGTCGTATCGGCCTCGCCGGCGCAGAACAGCTCGCCGCTGTTGCTGTACACCGCGATGCCCAGCTGATTGGCCGGCACATCGGCGAGTGCGGGAATGTAATCGGCCACTTTGCCCTGACCGATCAACGGGCGGACTTCATCGAGGATCTCGTTCAACAGCGCTTGCATGTTCCGACTCACAGCAGTGCCCGAGCGAACCCCGGGCGATGGCTGATAGACGTCTGCCATCCGGCGCTGATCACACCCGATCAACCCGCCCCGGATTGCGCTGGCGCTTATCAGGACTACGGGATTCCCTGTTCCACCGCAAGGCCCGCATACCGTAGCCCGATGCAATCCGGGGAGCGGTTTGCCGGGCGTGGGATGGTTACGGATTGCCTGCTTTGCGCCCGGGGCCATCAATCCGTAGGGCGGGTGAAACCCGACAGCAAGCCAATGGTGGATTGCTTCGCCAAGCGCTTAGCGGTTGCGCCTATCGGTTACGTAGAAAAGCGTTGATAAAGTCACCCTGATTGGGCTCGTCTTCGTGGGTGGTGAAGCTCAGAGTCGCGTCCTTTTCCCGCAGCTTGATCCGCGAGCCAAAAGCGCACTCCACGCTTTTCAGGGTTTTCGCCTGAGTCTTGTACGCCTCGTCGCGCTCGCACAACGTGGCAACCTGGCTGACCACCTCACCGCAGAAACTCGGCACGCTCAGGCGCTTCAGAATGTCATCGTCCAGCGCGCTCCAATCGACCTTGGTCGCCAGCGGCGTGCCGCAGGTGCTGGAGGCGTCCTTGTCGATCTGCTGCAAGGCGCTGGCGAAGACCCGCACTTGCCGCTCGCGGTCGAACGTGGCGAGCTTGTCCTGCACGCCTTCTTTCATCTGCTTTTCATACAGCGCCAGCAGCGCGGCGGGCTTGGCGGCTTTGCTCTTTTCCTCATCGAAGCCGAGTTGGAAACCATCGGTATCCGGCAGGTACAGCTGGTACTGTTCGCCGCCCCAGCCTTGGCGCTTGATCAGCATGTTGTAGGCGCTACCGTCGAGGGTGGTGCCATAGTCGCGCTCATCGTTGCCACGCTCATGCACCGTGGTCAGCAACACCACCTCATCGAGCTGATGGTTGATACCGCTCACCTGCAGCAATGCCTGCTTGCCATCGGCACTGGGCGCGAGTACCACGCTAATGCCCTTGCCGGCATCGAAAACCTGCGGATACTTGGCTAATTCCAACGCGCTGGCGTTGAGGGTGAATAGCGATGCGGCGAGAAGCAGAGACAGCCTTGTCATGGTGACGTCCTTGGTTGATTGGTTGGGCGGGCAGTATAGCCGGGACAGTGAGTTGGATTTGTGAGGGCGGTCTGGTCGTTGTGTGGTGGGTGGAGGTTTGTTTGTCGGGATGCGGCCAAGTGGGGCTTGGTGCTTATTCTGCCCGCGCGAGATGATGGGTATCGCTGTGCTCAACCCATCCTACGGGCTTCTATCTTCTATAAGGACGAAGGGCCGCGAACCGCTGTACCTGGGCCGGCGACAGACGGTCAAGCAGGGGGCGCGCTCTTGGTGTCGTTACGCTATACTGCGCCGCCTTTAAACCCGCCGGCCGCGGGTTTGACCCAAACATGACAAGCCACGCCCTCTGCGTGGCTTGTTGGTTTTTGACGCGCCGTGAGGCGCTTGATGAAGAGGCACGACGATGAGCGCACTGGTTGGCGTGATCATGGGCTCCAAGTCCGATTGGTCCACCCTTAGCCACACCGCCGACATGCTGGAACAGCTGGGCATTCCCTATGAAGTCAAGGTGGTGTCGGCGCATCGCACCCCGGATCTGTTGTTCCAGTACGCCGAGCAGGCCGACGGCCGCGGCATCCAGGTGATCATCGCCGGTGCCGGCGGAGCGGCGCATCTGCCGGGCATGTGCGCGGCCAAGACCCATCTGCCGGTGCTCGGCGTGCCGGTGCAGTCGTCGATGCTTTCCGGCGTCGATTCCTTGCTGTCGATCGTGCAGATGCCGGCCGGTATCCCGGTCGCCACCCTGGCCATCGGCAAGGCCGGCGCGATCAACGCGGCCTTGCTGGCGGCGAGCATTCTCGGTCATCAGCACCCGCAGTTCCACGCGGCGTTGCAGAAGTTCCGCCAGGAGCAGACCGACAGCGTATTGGATAACCCGGACCCGCGTCAGGCCTGATCGCCGGCAGCCCGCCCGGCAGTGGCGTGGGATAGAGTCGAAGGCTTTAAAGAGGTGCAAGCATGAAAATCGGTGTAATCGGTGGCGGTCAGCTCGGTCGCATGTTGGCTTTGGCGGGCACGCCCCTGGGGATGAACTTCGCCTTCCTCGACCCGGCGCCGGACGCCTGCGCCCAGGCCCTCGGCGAGCATATCCGCGCCGACTACGGCGACCAGGACCACCTGCGCCAGTTGGCCGATGAAGTCGATCTGGTGACCTTCGAGTTCGAGAGCGTGCCGGCCGAAACCGTGGCCTTCCTCTCGCAGTTCGTGCCGGTTTACCCCTGCGCCGAATCGCTGCGCATCGCCCGCGACCGCTGGTTCGAGAAGTCGATGTTCAAGGACCTCGGCATCCCCACCCCCGAGTTCGCCGATATCCAATCGCAGGCCGACCTCGACGCCGCCGTCGTGTCCATCGGCCTGCCGGCGGTGATGAAGACCCGCACCCTGGGCTACGACGGCAAGGGCCAGAAAGTGCTGCGCAAGCCGGAAGACGTAACCGGAGCCTTTGCCGAGCTGGGCAGCGTGCCCTGCATTCTCGAAGGTTTCGTGCCCTTTACCGGTGAGGTTTCGCTGATCGCCGTGCGCGCCCGCGATGGCGAGACGCGCTTCTACCCGCTGGTGCACAACCGCCACGACAGCGGCATCCTCGCCCTGTCCATCGCCAGCAGCGACCATCCGCTGCAGGCCTTGGCCGAAGACTACGTTGGCCGTGTGCTGCAGAAGCTCGATTATGTCGGCGTGCTGGCGTTCGAGTTCTTCGAAGTGGATGGCGGCCTCAAGGCCAACGAGATCGCCCCGCGCGTGCACAACTCCGGGCACTGGACCATCGAAGGCGCCGAGTGCAGCCAGTTCGAGAACCACCTGCGCGCCGTCGCCGGTCTGCCGCTGGGCTCGACCGCCAAGGTCGGCGAGAGCGCGATGCTCAATTTCATCGGCGAAGTACCGCCGGTGGATCAGGTGATCGCCATCGACGATTGCCACCTGCACCACTACGGCAAGGCCTTCAAGGTCGGGCGCAAGGTCGGCCATGCCACCCTGCGCTGCGCCGATCGCGCTACTTTGGACAAGCAGATCGCCGCGGTCGAAGCGCTGATCGCCAAGGGCTGAGCACCGGCGTTGCCAATTCATGACTAAGCTGTTGCGTATGGGCCATACACAAGAGCCGAGTCATGAAGCACCTGCTATTGCTGTGCCTGTTACTGCTGTCGCTTGCTAGCCACGCCGAACTAGTGTTACGCGCCGATTACCGCGAGCGCCCGCCGGAAATGCAGGCGCTCGATAACGAACCAAGCGGCCCGCTGATCGCCATTCTCGATACCGCCGCCCAGCGTGTTGGCGCGCGCATCGAATGGCGTTACGCGCCCTTCGTGCGCAGCCTGGAAGACCTCAAAACGGGGCGTATCGATCTGCTGCCGCGGGTGCTCTTCACCGAAGAGCGCAAGGCCTATGTACACTTCCTGCCGGCCATCGGCACGCAGCGCAAGAGCATCCGCTTTATCGTCAAACCCGGCCGCGAAGCCAGCCTGCGCAGCTACGCCGACCTGCGCGAGGGGGTGATAGGGGTCAAGCGCGGCACCGCCTACTTCGACCCCTTCGATGGCGACGGCTCGATCAGCAAGGTGTTGGCCACCGACGACCATTTGCTGGCCGGGATGTTTCGCGCCGGGCGCCTGGACGCCCTGGCGGTGCTCGACCGCGAAGCCATCGAGGCGCAGTTCCACAAGATAGGGTTCAGTGAGTACCGCTACGCCGATTACCAGTACGATCAATCCATCGGCAATTACTACGGCGCCTCGTTACGCCTCTATCGGGGGCAAAAGCAGGCGATCTACGATCGCTTGGCCCTCGAGCTGCGGCGCATGCGCGAGAGCGGCGAGATAGTCGCCATCTATCGCCGCTACGGCGTCGTGCCGCCGTCCACCGAAGAGTAGCGGGCGAGATTCGCGCGCCGCTGTCCTCAAGTCCCGGCCTCCGGCACGCGAGACGAACGGACATGCAACCTGGCAGTCATAGAAGGTTCCCCCTTATCGATCACCAGGAGATTTTTCATGGGCATTATCGGCACCATCTTTATCGGGCTGATCGTCGGCTTGATCGCACGCTTTCTTAAACCGGGCAACGACAGCATGGGCTGGATCATGACCATCCTGCTCGGCATCGGTGGCTCGTTGGCTGCGACCTATGGCGGCCAGGCGCTGGGTATTTATGAAGCCGGCGAGGCGGCCGGTTTTATCGGCGCGGTGATCGGTGCGATTATCTTGCTGGTAATCTACGCCCTGGTCGTTAAACGGGACTAGGAGCTTGTGAAAAAACTCTCGCCTACTGCGACCGCCTCCAAGCGCCCGCTGCTGACGTTGCACTACGCAAAAAACGGAGTCATTTAGCTCACTAAACTCCCCCGTTCTTTGCATAGCGCGCCTTGCTTCGAGCACTTGGAGACGGCCTCGCGACGGCGCTCGATATTTTCGCAACCTCTGGCTACCACCTCGGTAGCCATCGGTCCATTACCCTTACTGAACGAGTGTGCCGATGCGCTACTGGTTGTTCTCCCTGTTTCTGCTCTGCGGCCTCGCCCGCGCCGAACTCCCCGAAACCGACTGGTTGCAGCTGATGCCGGAAGAAGACCGCCGGGCGCTGGAAAACATGCCGGAAATCAGCCATGACACGCCGGAGCAGAGCAGCGATTTCTACAACCCCGGTGGCCTGAAACAGCAAGCCAAGGACTTGCCGGCGGTGATGTACTCGGCGAAAACCGTGGCCGCATTCGATGGCAAACAGGTCCGCCTCGGCGGTTATCCCGTGCCCCTGGAGACCGACGCCGAAGGTCGCAGCACGCTGTTCTTTCTGGTCCCCTATCCCGGCGCTTGCATCCATGTGCCGCCACCGCCGCCGAACCAACTGGTGCTGGTGCGCTACCCCAAAGGCATCGAGTTGGAAGACATCTACGCTCCGCTTTGGGTCAGTGGCACCCTCAAGGTCGAGCCAATCAGCAACGAGCTGGCGGACGCGGCCTATGCGCTGGATGCGGGGCAGGTGCGGATGGTCGCGGAAGAGGATCTATAACAGCAGGCCATCGTCAACGCAGTATCGGCCACCCGGGTAGTTGCTCAACAACCTGATCAGCAGGCCGTTGAAAAACGTAGGCGAGGCAGGCGAGACAAGGCAAAAATGGCCGAGAAGGCGGAGTTTACTGTTGTAAATGAGCACTTTGAGGCCGTTTTTAACGCCGTATCGGCCACGTAGGTAGTTTTTCAACAGCCTGCGAGGAGACCGCATGCCGCTCGACGACATACAACGCCAAGCCTTCCGCCGCCTGGCGAAAGCCACCGAAGGCATCGACAACGAAACCTATGAGCGTTTCGGCAAAGACCCGCTGGAGCCGATCGTCGGCCTGGGCGATGCCGACGCGCCCATCGGCTTCTTCGGCCGCGATCCAGGGCGCGACGAGGTCAAATACGGCGAGCCCTTTATCGGCTCCGGCGGCCAGATCGTGCGCAAAGCGCTTTACCGTCATCTGCATGGCGAAGAGATGCCCGACTTCGAAGCGAGCCGAACGCTGAGCCGGCAGTTTTTCTGGATCAACACCGTGCCGTACAAGCCGGTCGGCAACAAAGCCTGGTCGATGCCGGTGAAGAAACGCTTCCACCCGCTGATGCGCCGCCTATTAATCGAAAGCTGGCATGGCCGCCACATCATTACCCTCGGCCGCGAAGCCTTCCTCTGGTTCGGCATCGACCAGCCCCGCGAGGTGCGCCAACAGCTCGAAGCCTTCTGGCAGCATGACGACCGCTTCAACGCCCACTTCGATATCGACCTGTGTACCGACGAGGGCAGCGCCCGCACCTTCACGCTCTACCCGCTGCCCCATCCCTCGCCGTTGAACCAGACCTGGTTCAAGCGCTTTCCGGGGTTGTTGGAGGCACGGCTGGGTGCGTTGCTGAACGTAAACGGCGGCGGTCTCAACGCCTTGTAGGAGGCGCGACCCCGCAGCGAATACAGAGGTTGGGTTAGCGGCAATGGACATGCCCTTTGTCACGCCGCGGTGCAAGTCGCCGCGTAACCCAATAATGGCATCCACGGTGCTCCCGTCACGTGTCTGGCGCCCCATCCTACGGGGCTAGATCCTACAAAGCCCGCAAAAACGCCACCAGATCGGCCTTCTCCGCTTCGTCGAGCTTGCGCTGCAGCACCAGGTTGAAGAACTCCACGCTGTCTTCCAGCGTCAGTAGCCGGCCGTCATGCAGATAGGGGGGCGAATCCTTGATGCCGCGTAGCGGGAAGGTCTTGATCGGGCCATCCTGGCTGGCCATGCGGCCGTTGATCATCTGCGGCTCGAAGAAACGCTCGGTCTTCAGGTTATGCATCAGGTTGTCGGTGTAATAGGGCGGCGCGTGGCAACCGGCGCAGGCGGCCTTACCGTGGAACAGCTGCTCGCCGCGTAGCTCCTGCTCGTTGGCTTTCGCAGGATCGAGACGCCCTTCCACGTTCAACTTCGGAGCCGGAGGGAAGTCCAGCAGCGCCTGAAATTCGCCCATGAAATGCACCTGACTGCCGCGTTCGAGCACGTTCACGCCTTTCTTGGTGGCAATT
>CBIHQF010000121.1:0-8802 GCA_966211665.1 uncultured Pseudomonas sp.
CGGAATCCGGCGCCAACGTGATCACCACCGACAACTCCGACTGGGCCACCAACTGCCCGGAGTACAAGGTCACCGCCGTGCAGATCAGCAAGGTCGAGGCACCGTCGCAGTGGCAGAACGAGTTCCAGGCGTTCACCCACGAACAGCTCGATCTGCTGCCGCAGATCAAGGTGGTGCAGCTATGAGGCTATTCGCAACGACACAGGCCCGTAGGGTGTGCCGTGCGCACCAGGCCTCTGGTTCTCAGTGGTGCGCACAGCCTAGGCGGCCCCGCGACACCCACAGACCAGCCTGCGGAGTATGCGGGTCAACCAGCGGAGCACGTCCATGGGCATAAACGCCACGCAACTGATCAAGATGGCCAACCAGATCGGCGCCTTCTTCGCCTCCCAGCCCGATCCGCAGCAGGGGCGCGACGATTTCGCCCAGCACCTCAAGCGGCAATGGGACCCGCAGATGCGCACCGAGCTCTACGCCCATCTGGATGTCAGCGGCGGCGAAGGGCTGAGCGCCTTCGTGCTCGAGGCGATGCGCTCGCGGCGCGACCAGATCGAGCCGTTGGCCGCGCGAGCAGTGTAGGGGCTATACGCACCAGCCCCGCTAATGTCCAACAACCATCAAGTCTCGGTTCGCCGTAGGGTGGATGACGCTCTTTTCATCCACCATCGCGGCACCATGGTGGATCGATGAAGCATGATCCACCCTACGGATTGGTGCGCACGGCGCACCCTACGGATCATCGCGAGGAATCCGCATCACATGTCACGCCGTGCCCCCCGTCCGCTCGCCGATGATCGCGCCGCCCACCCGGCGCCGGATGGCTACGCCTACGTCGAGTTGGGCGACGCGGCTGCTGCGGGCAGCGCCATGCTGGCCGAGGAGTGCGCCCTGGCGATCGCCTACAACGGCATCGGCCATGCGGTGATGATGGTCTCGCCTTCGGCCATCGAGGACTTCGTGATCGGCTTCAGCCTGAGCAGCGCGGTGGTCGATAGCGTCGATGAGATCTACGACATCCGCGTCCGGCGCAACGGCGACACCCTCAGTGCCGAGGTGCAGATCAGCAACCGCGCCTTCTGGGCGCTCAAGCAGCAGCGCCGTCAGTTGGCCGGCACCAGCGGTTGCGGCCTGTGTGGCGTGGCGGCGCTGGAACAGGCGCTGCCACAACTCACGCCACTACCGTCCAGCCCGTTGCCGCCCGCCAAACACCTGAGCGACCTGCGCACGCGCATCGCCGACGTACAAAGCCTGGCGCGCCACAGCGGCGCCCTGCATGCCGCACTGTATGTCGACCGGGCCGGTGAAATCGGCCTGTGCCGCGAGGATATCGGCCGGCATAACGCCCTCGACAAGCTGATCGGCGCGCTACGCCGGCAAGGCCGCAACCCGCGCCAGGGTTTCGTGGTGATCACCAGTCGCTGCAGCCTGGAATTGATCCACAAGGCGGTACGCGGCGAATTCGCCACCCTGGTCAGCCTTTCGGCACCGACCGACCTCACCGTGCGCTGGGCGCGCGAGCATCGGCTCAATCTGATTCACCTGCCGCACCACAGCGCGCCAAGGGTCTATAGCCCGGCGCCGGATGGACGCTAAACCAGGGGCTTGTTGTGGGCGAACACAGGCGTCACGACCAGCAGGTCGTAGCCCGGGTTAGCCTAGGCGTAACCCGGGAGGCCGCGGCCCCGGATTACGCTGCGCTAATCCAGGCTACGAGTCCCCACCCGACAGGTGCAACATTGGCCGCGCAACGTTGTTTGCCAGATCACAACCCCTCGATCAGCGCCCGGTAATCCTCGACCGCAGCGAATTCCTCGGTGTCCTTGGGGCCGGCCTGGCTGTCCGGCTGGCGTACCGCGAGCAACTGGGCGACGCCGAAATCCCGTGCGCTGCGCAGAATTGGCAGGCTGTCGTCGATAAACAGGCTGCGCGCCGGGTCGAAGTCGACTTCCTGGCGCAGGGCGAACCAGAACTGCTGGTCCTCCTTGGGGAAACCGTAGTCGTGGGAGCTGATCAGGCGCTCGAAGTAGGGCGCCAGCTCGATCCGTTCGAGCTTCAGCGACAACGAGTCGCGATGGGCGTTGGTGATCAGCACCACGCGCTTGCCGGCGTCGCGCAGGGCGGCGAGAAAGGTGTCGGCGTCGGGGCGCAGGGCGATCAGATGGGCCACCTCGCGCTTGAGCGCGCGGATCGGCAGCGCGAGCTCGCTGCTCCAGAAATCCGTGCAGTACCAGTTCAGCGTGCCGGCATGCTGGCGAAACAGCGGCAGCAGTTCGGCATCGGCCAGCGCGCGGCTGATGCCGTGATGCTCGGCATAGCGCTGCGGCAGGTGCTGCAGCCAGAAATGGTTGTCGAAATGCAGATCGAGCAGGGTGCCGTCCATATCCAGCAGAACGGTGTCGATCTCGGTCCAGGGCAGTAACGGCATGGCGGCTCTTGTTCGGAGGTTATGCGGAGGAATGTATGGCGACTGGGTCGCGATTCGCTTAGCCGGCGTCGTCATGGTGCAATCTGCGGCGGCCTTCCGGGCAAAAGCCGGGGTATGATAACCCGCTAAGTCACGCCGTGAGGGTGTGAGCGCCGACTCAGCGCTTCGCGCGTCCGTCATGGCCGCCTTGCTTGCTAGGATCGCTGCACCCGCCAAGGAGTTATTCATGCGTCAAAAGCCTACCGTGTTGGCCCGTGAGATCGTCGCCAGCAGCCGTCTGTTCCGTGTCGAAGAGTTGCAGTTGCGTTTCGCCAACGGTGTGGAGCGTACCTACGAGCGGCTGGTCGGCAAGGGTGTGGGCTATGGCGCGGTGATGATAGTGGCGATGGTCGACGAGCGGCACGCGCTGCTGGTCGAAGAGTACTGCGGCGGTACCGACGACTATCAGCTATCGCTGCCCAAGGGGCTGATCGAGCCCGGCGAGGATGTGCTGGACGCGGCCCACCGCGAACTCAAGGAAGAGGCCGGCTTCGGCGCGCGGCAATTGGAGCACCTGACCGAACTGAGTTTGTCGCCCGGTTATATGAGCCAGAAAATCCAGGTGGTGCTGGCCCGCGATCTGTATCCGGAAAGCCTGCCGGGCGACGAGCCCGAGCCGATGCGCGTGGACAAGGTCGACCTGGGCGAGTTGTCCAGCCTGGTGCAGCACCCGCAGTTCAGCGAAGGGCGCGCCCTGGCGGCGCTGTACCTGGTGCGCGATCTGCTCGGTCAGCGTGGGGAGTACAGCCAATGAGCCATCCGCTGATTCCCGCCGTTATCGATTTGGTGCGCCTGGCCGGCGCGGCGATCCTGCCGTATTGGCGTGCCGGCGTGGCGGTCGATGCCAAGGCCGATGCTTCGCCGGTGACCGCCGCCGATATGGCTGCCCACCATATTCTCAACGATGGCTTGCTCGCTCTCGATCCAAACATCCCGGTGCTATCCGAGGAAGCCGCCGATATTCCCCTGAGCGAACGCGCCCAATGGACGCGCTGGTGGCTGGTCGACCCGCTCGACGGTACCAAGGAATTTATCGCCGACAGCGAGGAATTCACCGTCAATGTCGCCTTGATCGAGCGCGGGCGGGTAGTGTTCGGCGTGGTCGGTATTCCGGCCAACGGTCGCTGTTATTACGGCGGCGCCGGGCTCGGCGCCTGGCGGGCCGACGCCGATGGCGCGGCGCAGCCGATCAGCGTACGCCTGGCGCCGGATGAAGCTTTTACCCTGGTCGCCAGCCGCCGTCATTCCAGCCCGGCACAGGAGCGGTTGCTTGAGGGCTTGAGCGAGCGTTTCGGTGATCTGCAATTGGTCAGCGTCGGCAGTTCGCTGAAGTTCTGCCAGCTCGCCGAAGGCAGCGCCGATTGCTACCCGCGTTTGGCCCCGACCTCGCAGTGGGATACCGCGGCGGCCCAGGGCGTGCTCGAAGGCGCCGGCGGCGAAGTGCTGACGCTGCAAGGCGAAACGCTCGATTACCAGGCGCGCGAGTCCTTGCTCAATCCGCACTTCCTCGCCTTGCCGGCCGCCGCGGAATGGCGCGCCGAATTGATTCAGCTGGCCCGCGCGCTGGATTGATCGGCGTCTGACCAAAGCACCGCATCGCACCCTTGTTGGGTTACACGGCGGTTGATGGTTGTGTCGTTGTTTAAACCGCGACAGTCGCCGCTAACCCAGCCTACTCTCTGCGGCCTCGTGGGGTGGATGACGCTTTATCCATCCACCAATAGCGCGACAGGATGATGGATGAAAAAGATGTCATCCACCCGTCACTGTAGCCCGGATGCAACCCGGAGAGCGGTGTTATGGTCATCATCGATGCCCGGATTTCATCCGGGCTGCGGGGCTAAAACACAGGTAATCCGTAGCCCGGGTCGAGCGAAGCGACACCCGGGAAAGGGTACCCCGGGTATCGCCGTGCTCAACCCAGGCTACAAGCTGCATATGTAGCCCGGATGCAATGCGGGGAAAATCTGCGCCTGACAAACCGCTCCCAAATTGCATCCGTGCTGCGGGGCGCGTTTTGGTTGATCGTGCCCTGCCAACTATCAGCCGTCCTCGCCGTCGTCGTCATCCCCGCCGCCGACATTCATATCGAGTTCCTTGATCTTGCGGGTCAGGGTGTTGCGGCCCCAACCGAGCAACAAGGCGGCGTCGCGGCGGCGGCCGGCGGTGTGTTTGAGTGCGGTTTCGATCATGATCCGCTCGAACGCCGGCACTGCGCTGTCGAGCAGGTTCGACTGGCCGCGCGCCAAGGCCTGGTCGGCCCACTGGCGCAGGGCCTGTTCCCAGTTGCTCGCCGGCGCGCTTTCCTGCGGTTGGTTGAGCAGTTCTGGCGGCAGGTCGTCGATGTGCACTTCGCGGCCGGAGGCCATCACGGTGATCCAGCGGCAGGTGTTCTCCAGCTGGCGCACGTTGCCGGGCCACGGCAGGTTGCGCAGGTAGTCCTCGGTTTCGCTTTTCAGCAGCTTGGGTTCGACGGCCAGTTCCAGGGCGGCGCGGCTGAGGAAGTGGCGGGCCAGGGTGGGGATGTCCTCGCGGCGGTCGGACAGCCGCGGAATATGAATGCGGATTACGTTGAGGCGGTGGAACAGGTCTTCGCGGAACTTGCCGCCCTGCACCAGGGTTTCCAGGTTCTGGTGGGTCGCGGCGATGATCCGCACGTCGACCTTGACCGGGGTATGGCCGCCGACCCGGTAGAACTCGCCATCGGCCAGTACGCGCAGCAGGCGGGTCTGGGTGTCGGCCGGCATATCGCCGATCTCGTCGAGGAACAGGGTGCCGCCGTCGGCTTGTTCGAAGCGCCCGCGGCGCTGGTTGGCGGCGCCGGTGAAGGCGCCTTTCTCATGGCCGAATAGCTCGGATTCCATCAGGTCCTTCGGGATAGCCGCCATGTTCAAGGCGATGAACGGCGAGGCGGCGCGTGGGCTGTGGCGGTGCAGGGCATGGGCCACCAGCTCCTTGCCGGTACCGGATTCGCCATTGATCAGCACGGTGATATTGGAATGGCTGAGACGGCCGATGGCGCGGAATACCTCCTGCATCGCCGGCGCCTCGCCGATGATTTCCGGAGTGTTGGCCTGGGCTGCCGGCTCCGCCAGGTTCTGCTGTTCCTGGGCGTGCTGATTGGCGCGCTTGACCAGGGACACCGCTTCGTCGACGTCGAACGGCTTGGGCAGGTATTCGAAGGCGCCGCCCTGATAGGAGGCCACCGCGCTGTCCAGATCGGAATGCGCGGTCATGATGATCACCGGCAGGCGCGGGTAGAGTTCGCGGATCTGCGCGAGCAGGTCCAGGCCGCTGGATCCGGGCATGCGGATGTCGGAGATGATCACATCCGGCTGCTGGCGGTGCAGGCGGCTGAGCACGCCGTCGGCGCTGTCGAAGCTTTGCGTGGTCATGCCTTCCTGTTGCAGGGCTTTTTCCAGCACCCAGCGGATGGAACGGTCGTCATCGACGATCCACACGGTTTCACTGCGACTCATGACGAAGTTACTCCTTGTTCCAGCGGCAGAAAGATCGAGAACACGGTATGGCCCGGATGGCTTTCGCACTCGATCAGCCCCTGGTGCTGGCTAATGATGTTCTGGGTGATGGCCAGGCCGAGGCCGGTGCCGTCGGCACGCCCGCTGACCATGGGATAGAAGATGGTTTCCTGCAGTTCGGCCGGAATGCCGGGGCCGTTGTCGATGATCTCCACGCGGGTCACCAGGCGATGGCGGCAATGGCCGATGGTGAACTGGCGTAGCGTGCGGGTGCGCAGGGTGATGCGGCCCAGACGCAGCTCGTTCTGCCCGCCGATCGCCTGCATGGCGTTGCGCACGATATTCAGTACCGCCTGGATCATCTGCTCGCGGTCGATCATCAGGTCGGGAATGCTCGGGTCGTAATCGCGCACCAGGGTGATGCTGCCCTGGCTTTCCGCTTCGACCAGGCTGCCGACCCGCTCCAGCACTTCATGCACGTTGGTCAGCGCCAAAGACGGCAGTTTGTTCGAGCCGAGCATGCGGTCGACCAGATTACGCAGGCGGTCGGCCTCCTCGATGATCACATTGGTGTAATCCTTGAGACTTTCTTCAGGCAGCTCGCGGGCCAGCAGCTGGGCCGCGCCGCGAATGCCGCCCAGCGGGTTCTTGATCTCGTGGGCCAGGCCGCGCACCAGCATCTTGGTGGTTTCCTGCTTGGACAGCTGGGCTTCTTCCTTGGTGATGCGCAGCAGGCGGTCGCGCGGGTGCACTTCGAGCAGCAACAAGGTGGCGCCGCGGTTGATGATCGGCGTTACCGCGTAATCGACGGTCAGGGTTTGCCCGGTCACGGCGGTGAGTACCGCTTCGCGCTTATTGAACGGGTGCGCTTCTTCGACCGCCTGGCGCAGGGCGCTCAAGGCTTCGGCCGATTCGGTGAACAGCTCGCTGATGAATTGCCCGTGACTGCGTTGGCCGCTGACGGCCAGCAACATTTCCGCGGCCGGGTTCATGTACTCGAGACGCAGACCGTCGTTGAGCAGCAGGGTCGCGGTGGTCAGGTTATCCAGCAGCAGGCGGTGCAGTGCGTCGTTGATGGTCATATGTAGGCTCTGCTGACAGTTGGCCGCGCAGCCCCGGGGTGGAGAACCCTTTCGTTGTTGCGCCGCGTTTCTCGTCGCTTATGTGGAATGGCCAAACTTCACTCCTGGTGCCTTGTTCTGCGCCGAGCGGGCCAAGCGCGATCGCGACGAATCATCAGCGGACCTCGGGGCTTTCCGGCAATGAGCGGGAAAATGCAAGAAGCAAACCAAGGCCCCGAAAAGACGCATCCGATTGGCGCGATCAACAGGCGGCGCCCCGTTCCTTGCGTGTCTTGGTCATGGCGAAAACCGCTCTCCGCCATGGTTTTGCGTGCTTTTGCCGCGAATAACCGCTGGTTCAGCGGAAAATGGCGACCAAAATAGCCCGGACGAGCCTTTTTCCCATAATGGGGCGCTATTCAAATCCGCGTACCGCCAGGCCATTTTTCAGCGCAGGTGTCTTTCATTGCGCGAACCAAAATGGGGAGTGCGTTGGGGCTTGTGCTGACTATCGCACCAAATTGGTGCTTGCGCTCGGCGGTATCGATTATTTCGGGGCGGTGCGCATCCGTAAGTTCGCTGCGAGGCGTGCGATCTAGATGAAGGGCACAAGGGGGATATCGGTTTTTTCTTCCGGCTTGTCTTTCAGTGGGCACTCCGGGCGCACCCCGTAGTCGTCCTTTTTGCACGGATTGACCCGGCGCTTTTGCGCCAAGGAAGTGCGCAGCATATGGAAGGGTTGGGCGGGCGTGCGCTCGACGATCAGGCCGTTCGCATCGATGATCTCCACCGCCAGCTTGTGGGTGCCGCGGTCGATGTTTTCCAGCGGAAACACCGGGCTGCGCCCCGGCTCGCCGACCGCTTCGCCGTCGAGCAGCAGGCGGTAGCTGTGCCCCGCATGCAGCGCCGGTTCGCTGGTGGCGGTAACGATCAGGCTGCCGGCGTTGCTGCGCACGCTGGCGTCGGGTTGCGGGATCAGGATGCGTAGCATCTGGTAGGCCAGAGCGGGTTTGGCGGCCGGTTCGGCGGCAGCAGCGGGCTGACTCATGGAGTCGGGCGCGGACATGCTGTTGCTCGGCGCCAGTTGCACGGCTTCGGCATTGCCTTGCCGGGGTTTGTCGGTAAACACCCGATTACCCTCGGCGTCGATATAGGTATAGACCTGAGCGACCGTCGGCAGGCTCAGCAATAGCAAACACAGCAGCAGATTGCGCATGGGGTCAGGAAGCCGGTTTTGGTTTGGCGGGTGCGGGTGCGGGTGCGGGTGGTGGGCGCAGCGCCGGGCTGCTGGTGTTGACCCGTTGCACGGTGAAGGTAACGGTATCGCTTTGCTGGATCGGCTTGCCGCCGCTCAGTACCTCGACCGCCAGGCTGTGCTCGCCACGGGCGACTTCGCTCAGTTGCAGGCGCGGTACGTTAGTCGGCTGGCCATAGGGTTGGCCATCGAGCAACAGGCGCAGGCTGTGGCCTCCGGCCAGGCGCGGCTCGATCCGCACGCCGACGCTGAAGGTGCCGTTGTTCGCGCGCAGGGCTTCGTCGTCAGGGAGTCCGGTCAATTGCAACACTTTATAGGGCGGACCCGCGTCGGGTTCTTTGGGGGTGTCCTTGGGAGCGGGCACCTGCATCTCGACCGTATTGGTCGGCGGCAGCTCGATATTCTGCGTTTCGACCCCTTCGGGCGGCTGATTGGTGAATACCGTATTGCCGTTGGCGTCGGTGTATTTGTAGATCTGCGCTGCCGCGGGTAGCGCCAGGCTCAGCAGCACACAGGTGAATATCAGGCGCATGGCCAATCTCC
>CBIHQF010000122.1:0-8675 GCA_966211665.1 uncultured Pseudomonas sp.
TGCCAAGGTCGGGGTCGCGAGTTCGAGTCTCGTTTCCCGCTCCATATTTCAAGGCAAAAACAACGAAAACGCCGCTCATCGAGCGGCGTTTTCGTTTATGCGCTTCGTCGCATAGTAAAAAGCCCGCCGGTTTTGCCGTGCGGGCTTTTTGCATTCAGCGATCCGTTAGTGCGTGCCGCCTTGCGCGGGCATTGCCAGCAACTGCTTTTCCTGGTTCCAGTCGAAGGGTTCGTCGTTTTCCTGGGCATGGAAACGGCGTTCTTCGAGGGTCTGGTACATCTCGATTTCTTCGTCGGGCATGAAATGCAGGCAGTCGCCGCCGAAGAACCACAGCAGGTCGCGCGGGACCAGGTGGGCGATCTGTGGATAGCGTTGGAATATCTGGCTGATCAGGTCCTGGCCCAGATAAAGGCTATTGTCCGGATCGTTCGGCAACTCGAGGAGCAGATCGTCGTAGCGCTCGACGAACATGGCGTGGCTGTCATCGAGAATTTGCTCGGCTTCGCCCAGGGCGACCAGGATGGTGCGCAGGTGGTTGAGGAGGGCGAGGTGGTGGTCGATGTGCGCGTTGGCCATGGGGCGAATCCTATAGAGATAAAGCAGGCGCGCCAGTATAAGACTCGCGTTGCCCGCTGTCCTGTCTGGTGCTTATCGCACCTTGCCGTCGGCGAGGGTCAGTTGCTCCTTGGCGAAGTCGTCCACGTCGATCACCTTGCGGCGCGCGGCTTCCGCTTGTCGTAACTGGCTGGCTTCCTCATCGGTGAGTACTCCGGCGGTGACTGCCGCATCGATCGGGTTATGCAGTGCAGTGTCCTGCAACTGGCCGGATTTAAGCGCCTTATCGAGTTTCTGCTGCAAGGGTCGCACGCTGTGCAGCAGGTTCATCGCATGTTGCAGGGCGCCGACCGGATCTTGCTGCGCCTGGGGCCGATAGCAGCCGACGAGCACCTGTTCCAGCGCCGGGTCGCCGCTGTTGCGTCCGATGATCTCGGCGACCTGGGCATCCAGCGCATCGCTCGGGCCTCTATGCCGGCGCCCGAAGGGAAATACCAACAGGCGCAGGAGGCAGCCGACGGCGCGATTGGGGAAGTTGCCGAGCAGCTCTTCCAGTGCGCGTTCGGCATGCCCCAGGCTCTCTTCCATGGCCCAGCTCAGCAACGGGCGCGAGTGCTCCGGGTAATCCTCGTCGTGGTAGCGCTTGAGGGCGGCGGACGCGAGATACAGATAGCTGAGCACATCGCCCAGGCGCGCGGACAGCCGTTCGCGGCGTTTCAGTTCGCCGCCCAGGAGCATCATGCTGACGTCGGCGAGCAGGGCGTAGGCCGCGCTCAGGCGATTCAACGCGCGGAAATAGGGGCGGCTGATACGGTCGCCGGGAACCCGGTCGAACGCACCCAGGCCGAGGCTCAATACCAGGCTGCTGGCGGCGTTGCGCACGGCGAAGCCGATGTGTTGCAGCAGTACCTCGTCGAACTCCAGCAGCGCCTGATCCCGATCTTCGCGATTGGCCAGGGCCATTTCCGCGAGCACGTAAGGATGGCAACGGATCGCGCCCTGGCCGAAGATCATCAGGTTGCGCGAAAGGATATTGGCGCCTTCGACGGTGATGAAAATCGGCGCGCCTTGCCAGGAGCGCGCCAGGTAGTTGTTCGGTCCCATGATGATGCCTTTGCCTCCATGCACGTCCATGGCGTGGCTGATGCATTCGCGGCCGCGTTCGGTCAGGTGGTATTTGAGCACCGCCGAAAGCACCGAGGGCTTTTCGCCGAGGTCCACCGCATTGGCGGTGAGCACCCGCGCACTGTCCATCATC
This sequence comes from uncultured Pseudomonas sp., assembly GCA_966211665.1. GTDB lineage: Bacteria > Pseudomonadota > Gammaproteobacteria > Pseudomonadales > Pseudomonadaceae > Aquipseudomonas. The sequence goes on from CBIHQF010000122.1 coordinate 1,814, forward strand.
CAGGCGTTGCCGCCGATACGCGCCAAGGCTTCCTGAATGCCTTCGAAGACTGCTAGCGGCACGTTGAATTGCTCGCGGATCTGGCTGTATTGGCCGGTGACCAGGCTGGTGAACTTGGCCGCGCCGGTGCCCACTGCCGGCAGGGAGATGGAACGGCCGACCGACAGGCAATTCATCAGCATGACCCAGCCCTTGCCGAGCATCTCCTGCCCGCCGATCAGGGCATCGAGCGGCACGAACACATCCTTGCCGGTATTCGGACCGTTCATGAAGGCCGCGCCCAGGGGCAGGTGGCGCCGGCCGATCTCCACCCCCGGGGTGTCCGTCGGGATCAGCGCCAGGCTGATGCCGAGGTCTTCCTCGTCGCCGAGCAGGTGATCCGGGTCATAGGCTTTGAACGCCAGGCCCAGCAGAGTGGCGACCGGACCCAGGGTGATGTAGCGCTTTTCCCAGTTCAGGCGTAGGCCGAGCACTTCCTCGCCTTGCCACTGGCCGCGGCAGACGATCCCGGTGTCGTTCATCGCTCCGGCGTCGGAGCCCGCATAGGGGCCGGTGAGGGCGAAGCAGGGGATTTCCTCGCCGCTGGCCAGACGCGGCAGGTAGTAGTTGCGCTGCTGCTCGGTGCCATAGTTCAGCAGCAGATCGGCAGGGCCCAGGGAGTTGGGCACCATCACGGTGGACGCCAGATCGCCGCTGCGGGTCGCCAGTTTCATCGCCACTTGCGAGTGGGCGTAGGCGGAAAAACCCTTGCCGCCGTAGTGCTTGGGAATGATCAGGGCGAAGAAGCCGTGTTGCATGATATGCGCCCAGGCCTCCGGCGGCAGGTCCATTTGTTGGCCGATCTGCCAATCGCTGACCAGTTCGCAGAGTGCTTCGGTCGGACCGTCGAGAAACGCCTGTTCTTCTTCGGTCAACCTGGCCTTGGGGTAGGCCAGCAGGGTGTCCCAGTTCGGCCGACCGCTGAACAGCTCGCCGTCCCACCAGACGGTGCCGGCCTCGATGGCATCGCGTTCGGTGGCCGACATGGGCGGCAGTACCCGCCTGAACCAGGCGAACATCGGTGCGCTGAACAGCTTACGGCGTTGCTCGGGTAGCGCCAGGGGCAGGGCCACGGCCAGTAGCGACAGCCAGAGGATGAGCATGAGCCAGACCGGCGCATGGCTGAGAGCGCCCATCAGCAACAGGTAGACGGCGACGATAGCGAAAAACTGGAGGGAAGCGGTGCGCCGGTGGGCCAGATAGGCCGTGCCGAGCACCAGCACGAGTAACCAGACTACGAACATGTGCGGTTCTCCATGATGACGGTTTGTTGAAAACACCATAACAAACGTAGCCGTCACTTATGGCGACAAGAGCGGTTAACTTGGCCGGATAGCCGTGACATGGGCGTTGTTAGGGACGTTAGACTGGCAGTTCAACCATGGAGTGATGCAAATGGATGAATACCTCGAGCCCGGCCGCTTCATCGATAGTGACCATCCGTCTGTAGTTGAGTTCGCAGAAAACGCGCGGGGCGCCAGTCGCGACCCTCGTCAGCAGGCGGTCGGTCTGTACTACGCGGTACGCGACCGGATCCGCTACAACCCCTATGTCTTTAGCCGCGATCCCGACACCTTGAAGGGCAGCCATGCCGTGCTCAGCGGCGAGAGCTACTGCGTGCCCAAGGCGACCCTGCTGGCGGCCTGCGCCCGGCATTGCGGCATACCGGCGCGCATCGGCCTGGCCGACGTACGCAACCACCTGTCCACGCCAAAACTGCTGGCGATGCTGCGTAGCGAGGTGTTCGCCATGCACGGCTATACCGAACTGTACCTCGATGGCCGTTGGGTCAAGGCGACCCCGGCGTTCAACTTGGCGCTGTGCCAACTGTTCAAGGTCGAACCGTTGGAGTTCGATGGGCGTACCGACAGTGTGTTTCATCCATTCAACGCCGACGGCGAGCGTTATATGGAGTACCTGCGCGATCACGGCCAGTTCGCCGATGTGCCCCAGGATTTGTTTTTCTCCCATTTGGCCAGTTGTTACCCGCACCTGTTCAGCGACGACGCGCCGCAGCCGGTAGGGGATTTACAGGCCGAACTCGGCGCTTGAAGAGGCCGCAGTTGCAGCCCGGATGCAATCCGGGGAGCGATGGCGCACGGGCAATTTCTCCCGGATTGCGCCAAAGCTTATCCGGGCTACAACGCTCAAACCAGCGAAAAGCTGGCGGTGCCATTGGCAGCGACTGGCGTCCTTGGCGCAGTGCACAAGTGGCGCCATACAGGCCGCCGTTTTGTACCTTATCTACTGCACATGACGCGCAAGAAGCCGGATATAGGCGCTCTGGTATCCATTCGAGTTCTCGGTGATTGGCCAGGAATTCAGCGGCCAACTGGTGTTGAAGTCGAGATAGGATTTTTGCGCGGGCTGATTGTAGGGCGGCGCCGGCGGGGCGCTGCCGCACTGCGGTGAAATGCCAGGGCAGCGGGTTTCCCATTCGTAGGAAGGGTTGGGGCCGCCGACGAGGAAGCCGGGAGGCGGACCGTAGACCGAGTCGCGGACGCTGTCCCAGAGCGCGCTGCCGTCCGCGAACCAGGTGTGGAAGAACTGGTCCACCGAGTTCTCCGCGCCGAAGTCGCCCATGTTCGACAGGTAGACTTTGCCCAGCGGATTGACGCCGTGCAGGTAGTGCAGGTAGGCCGCGCTCGCATTCATGATATCCGCGGTGCTGTGTGTGCTCAGTCCATACAGCGCCTGGTCGGCGAACATGCCGCCGGCGAGGGATTTCACCGCATTGCTGCCCCACGTGTAGTCGGTGATGAACGCGCCGTAGGGGTCGCGTCGCGTGTTCACCGCTCCCCAGCCATCGGCGCCTTCCCACAGCCCGACATAGCGACTGCGAATTTCGGCCGCGACCGGCTGCGTGGCGCCGGGCAGGGATGCGTAATGGAGCAGCGGGCGTGTCACGCCGGAATGGAAAGGCGACAGCCACCAGGTAGAGAACATCGGCGCTTCGGTGTAGTGGGCGTCTACGAGCTCCCGATAAGTGGCATTGCCGGTCAGGTCGTAGAGATAGATGGCGGCCACCAGCCGCTTCCGGGCGCGACCGGCATCGTCGATCTCCTGCTGCCCGGCTCCGAGACCGGTGGTGCCGGAATCCGCGTCATTATTGAAAAACACAACGTTCGGGTTGGCATTCGCCCAAGCCCAGGCCCGCTCCGCGCGCTGGGCCAGATCGGCGGCATAGGCATTGAAGGCGGGCGTGTTCAGCGCGCCGAATACCCTGGCGCCGTAGGCGTAGGCGGCCGCCGCCGACAGGGTGGCGGAAGTGCTGGCGTCGCCGTAGAGGCTCGGTTGCGTTGCGTTCGAGGGCGGGCTGGCGGAACTAAGCCCGACGATGGACAGCACGGAGCCGTCGTCCTCCTGCATACGCACCAACCAGTCCAAGCCCCATTTCACTTCATCCAGCAGGTCCGGCACGCCGTTGCCGGATTCGGGAATATTGAAGTCATCGGTCCAGATGGATTGGTTTTCCGAATAAGCGTGCAGCAGGTCAATGACATAGCCGGCCGCCCAACTGCTGTACTTGTTGAAGTCGCCGGCGTCGTACCAGCCACCGTGCAGGTCGCGCTCGGTGGCGGGATCGTCGGGTGTTCTGTAGTGGCGTGCGTTGGCGTCCTGCAGCGTGCCCAGGTGGCTCGCCTCGTCGGCCCAGCCGACGCCAGCGAACTGTGCCGGCTTGGCGTGGCCGGCGCGCTGGTAAAAGAAGGTGCGCACCGCCTGTACCAGGATGGGCCTATAGATATTGGCGCCTATCTCGAAACGCGCCGAGCGGACATTGCCGCCGACATCGACGATTTCATAGCTGCCCGGCGTGGTGACGGCGCTGAAGTCGAACAGCCAGGCGCGATCACCGGATGACGGGTCTGTTGCGCCGCCGTTCCACGGAGTTGCGGTGCCGGTGAATGCCACTGCGTTGTCGAGGGTGTTTATCACCTGGATGGTTGCACCCGGTGTGTACTCGTCGTTGCTGTCGTAACCCGCGAGCGGATCTCGCAGCACGGCGATTTTCTGCTGGTTCGGTTGATAGCCGAATTGATCCAGCAGAATAAAGGGACCATCACCAACCACTGTCACCGCCGAAATGGGCTCAGGCTCTGGCTCTGGCACTGGCACTGGTTCTGGTTGAGGTTCGGGTTGCGTGGACGCCGGAACGTCAGGCGTTCCGCTACCTTCGTCACCGCCACTGCTCTTGCTACTGCCACCGCAGGAGGCCAGGCAGAACAAGAGAGCCAGGGTCGCTACGGATCGCAAGCATTGGATGTTCATTGCAATTCTCTCGCTTGATAGGTTGTTTAGTCGGGCAAGGTTAGGAACGGAACACGTCGCGCTGATACCAATGCTCCAGCAGCCGCACCTTGTTGGTCGTCCACCTGATGGCCGTCCGCCGCTGGGGGATTTGGTAACGATGGGCTGCCATGCCTTCGGACAGGGAGATGTCCCCGGCCGAGAGGCGGGCCGCTGCAAGCGCCTTCAGGGAAGTGGGGGGTGTACAGGTAAAGAACGGTGCCCTCGTGGGCGGACACCAGATTGATGGGCTGTTCGCGGGTTTCCGGTTGCGCCCAGCAGAGGTCGTGGGGGAGTCGTTGAATGCCGGGTATGCCCAGCTCTGGCCGGTAGCTTTGCGAGTTTTTGTAAGCTAGACCCTGGAGGCGGCTTTTCCAGACCCGATAAGGGCCGCGGCCGAACCAGAGATTGATGTTTTCCAACGCGCCTGTCTGGCCGTAGCGCTTCCACACCATGAGAGAAACTGGCGGCCAGATAGCTGCCGAACTTGGGGCAACCGTCATCGACAACGAGGCGGCCAGCCAGCCATTGCTGGAGACGCGCTGCCGCTTGAGCTCGCTCAAATCGCGCTCCGGGAACACGGCCTCAAGCAATGGGCGCGACAAATCCTTGATGTCGGCAACGCCAAGGTAGGCCATATGGACGAAGCCATCCTTGTCGGTCGGTGCGAGAACGGTACGCTGCCAGGGCAGGCGGACGCCGCGCCGGAGCGTTTTTATCTTGGTCTGATCGGCGGCATGCCGAGCTGATGGGGCGGTCGGGATATTGAAGGCTTCCACATCGCGCCAGAAATTCATGACGCGGAGGGGGGCACTGGCCTGATTGCTCAAAGGTCGAACTCCATCAAGGTAAATCGGCGCGTTTCCTGCGACTGCCTGAGCCCTCGCCGATCCTGATGGCAATGAAAACGAGCTGCGAGAATAACGCCGCGAAAAACTCCCAACCTTGCGATGGTCCGCAGAACGGCGTTCCGGATATATCCAGGGTATGGCTATCGGGACTGTTTAGCGGATGCGCTGAATGCTGCGTAGCTGCGTGAGTTGGTGTTGAACCGCCGTCGGGGCAGTGGAGGTTATGTTGTGATGATGACGTCTGGGTTGGCGGCATCCGACGATGTTGCCTAGGACGCGACTGTACCGGCCCAGTCTTTGAGCTCGCCCCGCATCGCTCCGCTGATGATGCCGGGCAGGTAGCCGGCCGGGTTGCATATCGGCGTGCTGCAAAGCGTGCCACCCATTCGACGAGCACCGCCTGGCGCAGCGACGATTCGACCTGCTGTTCATCCTTCAGCTCTATGAATCGGGATGGCAGGCGAAGCTGGAGCGACTCGCCCCGTACTCGCCCACCGGCTGTTGGATCAGTTGTAGCCGGATGCAATCCGGGGAGGGGGAGCGATGGCAGACGCGCGGACTTCTCCCGAATTGCGCCATGGCTTATCCGGGCTACAACGCTTCGCTACATCCATGTTTGTATCGATGGTCTCGATTAGTACCATCGGGGCGGCGGGGTTTCTTCTTTTAGCAGCACTGTTAGGCTGCTGCCCGGTCATGGCCGATCGCATTATTCCGGTAAAGGGGCTGCGATGGCCTCCCGGCAAACGCTAGACTTGAACGACTTTGCGCCGGAGCTCTGGGCGCGGCCTCCGCTTGAACTTTCTTTTCTTAAATCAGGTGCGCGCATTTTTATGAGTACCGCTCTATCCATTCGCCAATTGAGCAAGACCTACGGCAACGGCTTCCAAGCCTTGCATGGCATCGATCTGGATGTTGCCGAGGGCGATTTTTTCGCCTTGCTCGGTCCCAACGGCGCCGGTAAATCCACCACCATCGGCATCCTCTCCACCCTGGTGACCAAGACCAGCGGCACGGTCAACGTCTTCGGCCATGACCTCGACAAACAGCCCTCGGCGCTCAAGCGCTGCCTCGGCGTGGTGCCCCAGGAATTCAATTTCAACCAGTTCGAAAAAGCCTTCGACATAGTCGTGACCCAGGCCGGCTACTACGGGATTCCCGCGCGGATCGCCAAGGAGCGCGCCGAGCAGTACCTCAATCAGTTGGGCCTGTGGGGCAAGCACAATGTGCCGTCGCGCGAGCTATCCGGGGGTATGAAGCGCCGGTTGATGATCGCCCGCGCCCTGGTGCATCAGCCGCGCTTGCTGATTCTCGACGAACCCACCGCTGGGGTGGATATCGAGCTGCGGCGTTCGATGTGGAGCTTTCTCACCGAGCTGAACGAGCAGGGCATCACCATCATCCTGACCACCCACTACCTGGAAGAAGCCGAACAACTGTGCCGCAATATCGGCATCATCGATCACGGCCGCATCGTCGAGAACACCAGCATGAAGACGCTGCTGAAAAAGCTGCACGTCGAGACCTTCCTGCTCGACCTCAAGGATTCGCAAACGGTGGTGCCACAACTGCTCGGCTACCCGGCGCGGTTGCTCGATCATCACACCCTGGAAGTGCAGGTCGACAAGGCCCTGGGCATCACCGAACTGTTCCGTCAGTTGGCATTGCAGAACATCGAGGTACTC
>CBIHQF010000123.1:0-8646 GCA_966211665.1 uncultured Pseudomonas sp.
TGGTCCCCGAGCTGATCACCCAGAGTTCCCCGGGCGATCTGTTCGTCAGCCGCAATGTCGGCAATGTGGTGCCGCCCTATGGGCAGATGATGGGCGGCGTTTCCACCGCCATCGAATACGCGGTGCTGGCCCTTGGCGTACACCACATCATCATCTGCGGGCACTCCGATTGCGGCGCGATGAAGGCGGTGCTCGACCCTTCCGGGCTCGAGCGCATGCCCACGGTCAAGGCCTGGTTGCGCCATGCCGAGGTGGCCAAGAGCGTGGTGGCGGACAACTGCGGCTGCGCCGACCACACGACCCTGGGCATCCTCACCGAAGAGAACGTGGTCGCGCAGCTCGATCACCTGCGCACCCATCCCTCGGTGGCCTCGCGTCTGGCCAGCGGGCAGTTGTTCATTCACGGCTGGGTGTACGACATCGAAACCAGCGAGATCAAAGCCTACGACGCGGAGAAGGGCGAATTCCGCCTGATCGGTGACGGCCCGCTGCCGATGGCGACACCGCGGGCGCGCTACCCGCAGGGCTGAGGCTTGGGATTGGCGGGGTCCGCTTACAGCGACGCCCGGGTCACCAATGGGCAGTCCACCCGTTGCGCCCCGGTCACTTCGAGGCTGTCGATCAAGTGGCGCGCGGCGCGCTGGCCGATCTCGTAGTAGGGCAATTGCACGGTGGTCAGCGGCGGCAGGAACAACTCGGCGATGCCGATCATGTTGTCGTAGCCGAGCACGGCGACATCGCCGGGAATCTTCAGGCCGCGCGCCAGCAGCACCTGGTAGGCGCAGAAGGCGATGCGATCGTTGCCGCAGATAAGGATGTCGAACTGCGCCCGGCCATCGACGATGTGCCGGTCGAGGATGGCCGGTGTTTCGCCGTAGGCGTCATGGGCCGACAGGTCGTACTGCAGCACGTCCCCGGGCGCCAGACCGAACTCGGCGAAGGCGCGCTGCATGCCCTTCTGGCGCAGCTCCCAGGCCAGGCTCTGGCTCGGCAGGTTGATGCACAGCGGGCGTCGATAACCCTGGCTCAGGGCGTGTCGCACGGCGCGGTACTGACCCGCCTCGTCGTCCGGTATGTAGCTGACCAGGTCGCTGTGCTCGTCCAGGCAGTTGGCGAGGATCAGCGGTTTGCTTTTCAGCCGCTCTGGAATGCTCACCCGGCGCAACCCCATGGCGGTGAAGATCAGACCGTCGGGACGGTGCGAGAGCATCAGGTCGATGCTCTGCTCGCTCGGTGGGTCGCTCAGCAGGTTGAGCACGAAGACGTTCCAGCCGGCCTGTTGCGCGGTCTGCTCGATCGACAGCAGCAGCTCCACGGCGAACGGCGTGGTCGCGGTGTCCAGGGCGAACACGCCAATGGTGCGGCTGAGCAGGTTGTCGCCGCGAATCTTGCGTGCCGACATATTGGGCACGAATTGCAATTCGTCGATGGCGCTGCGTACCCGTTGATAGGTCTCGGGGCTGAGCTTCTCCGGGTTGTTGAGCGCTCGCGAGACCGTCATCAGGGACACGCCGGCCAGCCGTGCAACGTCTTTCACAGAAGTCATGCAATGCAACCAGGCAGTGAGAGTCGTGAATCATGCCACAGCGCCGCCGCCTGCCGCGATGGCAGCGGCGTTGCCTGTCAGCAGGACATGTTGCGTTCAGGTATTCGGCGCTTAAGCGTAGGGCTGACTTCGTAGGGTGACGCGGGGCCGCCTAGGCCGCGCGCACCGGCGTCGGTGTAGATTTCTGGTGCGCACGGCGCACCCTACATTACGGCCTCTGCAAGCAGTGCCAGCAGCCGTTCAGACCCAGCCGCTGGACAGCTGCCAAGCCTGGCGCACCGCGACCTGCCCGCCGCCGCTGCCGAACAGTGCCAGCCCGAGGCTGTCCGCTTGCGGATAGATGCGGCTGCTGAGGCTGAAGCTGCCGTCGGCGGCGAATACTTCGATGGAAGAGCGGTCGAGGAATATCCGCACTATCAGCGCTTCCCGGCTGGGCGTTAGCGCCACGCTGCGCTGGCCGGCGACGCCCGCGCCCGAGCGGCTGCGGTCGAGCACCAGGCGCTGCAGTTGAGCGTCGTAGTAGAGCAGGGTCTGTTCCTGGCCATCGGCGCTGCAGCGCAAGGCGATGCCCAGACGGCCGTCGCGGCAACCGGCCACATCCAGCTGCAGCTCGATTTCCAGCCTATCGCCGCTCAACCCGGCAAGCGGCTGGCTGCCCGAGCCGTTCCAGCAGAGCGCGCCGTTGGCCAGCAAGGGTTGTTGCCGCAACGCCGCCAGTTCTCGTGCGGGGTAGCTGTGCAGGCGATCCCCATGTAGCTGCAATTCCCGCGGCAGGCCGAGCATGCCGCACCAGTGCTGGGCCTTGCTCGGCATCGGGCTGTCCCACATGTCCAGCCAGGCCCAGAGCAGACGCCGGCCATCGGCGGCCAGCAGGGTTTGCGCGGCGTAGAAATCATGGCCGTTATCCAGTTCGATAAAGGGCCCGCCGGTGAAGCGCCAGTCGCTGTCGAGCTGGCCGACCCGGTAGCCGGTCTGGAACTTGTTCAGCCGCTCGAAACCCTCCGGCTGCATGCCTTGCGGGGAATACAGCAGCACGTCCCGGCCGCCGAGGCGGAACAGGTCCGGGCATTCCCACATATAGCCGTCGCCCTCGCCGCCGCGGCTGGCATAGGCGAGAAATTCCCAGTTGCGCAGATCCGTAGAGCGGTACAGCGGCAGCAACGGCACATCGCCCAGGCGCGCGCCGGCGATCAGGTACCAGTGCTCGCCGTCGCGCCAGACCTTGGGGTCGCGAAAATGCATGATCGCGGCATCCGGCGCGGCCTCGATAACCGCGCCGTGCTTGACGAAATGCACGCCGTCTTCACTGGTGGCCAGGCATTGGACCTGGCGGATGCTGCGCTCGTCGCCCGCCTCGCCGAGCCAGGTATGCCCGGTGTAGAGCAGCGCCAGGCTGTCGCCGCAGACCACGGCGCTGCCGGAAAAGCAGCCGTGCCGGTCGAATTCGTCGCCCGGCTCCAGGGCGATGGGCAGGTGCTGCCAATGCACCAGGTCGCGGCTCTTGGCGTGCCCCCAGTACATCGGTCCCCAGCTCGCGTCGAACGGGTGGTGTTGGTAGAACACATGGTATTCGCCGCGAAAATACACCACGCCGTTCGGGTCGTTCATCCAGCCGGTTGGCGGGGCGAGATGGTAGCCGGGCCGAAAATCGGGCGTGAGGGGGGCGCTGCCCTCGCTTAGCGTGCGCTGGGCGAGGTCGGGAAAAACAGGCATGGAATTGCTCGCAGAAGTGTTGAAAAAGGTTATGCGCAGCCTTGGCGTAAAGCGCTGGCCGGATTGCTGGCGGTTGCCGTGGCTTGGCGCGGCAGGCAGTTGCCGTCGGCATCGAACAGGTGCAGGTTGCCGAGATCCGGGCTCAGTTCGACACGGTCGCCGTGACGCCATTCGGCAGTCGCCGCGCAACGACAGATCAGCGGCTCGTCCTGGCCGGCATCGAGGTGCACATAGGTTTCGCAGCCCAGGTACTCGACGCCGATCACGCGCAAGCCGGCGTCGCCTGTCGCCTTCTGCAGGCTCAGGTGCTCGGGGCGGATACCCAGGGTCAACGGGCTACCGGCCGTCAGTGCGCGGCTGTCGAACGGCAGGGCCGGCAGATGACCGAGGGCCGGCGTCGAAATGCTGCTGTGCAAGCCTGGGGCGAGCAGTTGCGCCGGCAGGAAGTTCATCCGTGGCGAGCCGAGGAAGCCGGCGACGAAGCGGCTGACCGGCCGCTCGTAGAGTTCGCGCGGTGAGCCGACCTGTTCGATGCGCCCGGCGTTGAGCACCACGATCTTGTCGGCCAGGGTCATCGCCTCGACCTGATCGTGGGTCACGTAGATCATGGTGGTGCCCAGGCTGGCGTGCAGCCGGGCGATCTCGTTGCGCATCTGCACGCGCAGGGAGGCGTCGAGGTTGGACAGCGGTTCGTCGAACAGCAGGATGTCCGGCTCGCGGGCCATCGCCCGGCCCATGGCCACGCGCTGGCGCTGGCCGCCGGAGAGTTCCTTCGGTTTGCGCTGCAACAGCTTGTCCAGCTGCAGCACCCGCGCGGTTGCCAGCACCCGTTCGCGCAGGCTGCGCTTGTCGGTCTTGGCCAGCTTGAGGCCGAAGCCGATGTTGTCGTAGACGCTCATGTGCGGGTACAGCGCATAGGACTGGAACACCATGCCGACCCCGCGCTCGCGCGGCTCCAGGTCGTTGACCCGGCGGCCGTCGATCAGCAGGTCACCGGCGCAGATCGACTCCAGCCCGGCAATCAGCCGCAGCAGGGTCGACTTGCCGCAGCCCGAGGGGCCGACGAACACCACGAATTCGCCGCTGGCGATCTCCAGGCTGATGTCGCGCAGGATGCGCAGGCCGCCCAGTTGCTTGTTCACGTTGTCGAGTTGCAACTTGCTCATGCTGTGATTCCTTGTTCTTGTGGGCTCAGCCCTTGAGCGCGCCGGTGGTGAGGCCGGAGACGATGCGGCGCTGGAACACCAGCACCAGCAGCACCAGAGGTACTGTGACTATTACCGAAGCGGCCATCAGCAGGCTCCAGGGCAACTCGTGCTGGCTGCCGCCGGAAATCAGTGCGATCGCCACCGGCACCGTGCGTTGCTGGTCGGTCAGGGTGAAGGTCAGGGCGAAGAGGAACTCGTTCCAGGCGGCGATGAACGCCAGCAGGCCGGTGGTCACCAGCGCCGGCCAGAGCAGCGGCAGCAATACCCGGGTCAGCGCGACCCAGGGCGAGGCGCCGTCCATGATCGCCGCCTCTTCCAGTTCGCCGGGCAGTTGCCCGATAAAGGTGGTCAGCACCCAGACGGTGAACGGCAGGGTGAAGATGGTGTAGCTGAGGATCAGCGCCCAGGCGCTGTTGTACAGACCGAGTGCGCGGATCACCTCGAACAGCCCGGAAAGCACCGCGACCTGGGGGAACATCGACACCCCCAGCACCAGCAGCAGGACAGTTCCGCGGCCGCGGAACCTGACCCGGCCCAGGGCGTAGGCGGCGGTCAGGCTGAGGAACAGCGCCAGCGCCACCACGCAGAAGGCGACGAACACCGAATTGCCGATGGCCTGCAGGAACGAGGACTGCTGCAACACCGCGGCGTAGTTGGAGAAGTCCGGCTTATCGAGCCAGTAGCTCACCTGGAACAGGGCGCTGGATGGTTTCAGCGAGGTCAGCACGGCGTAGTAGAAGGGGAATACCGCATACAACAGCAGGATGCCGATGGCGACGCAGAAGCCCAGGCGCAGCAGTGCTTTTTTCAGTAGGCGCAGGTTCATCAGCGCACCTCCATCTGACGGCGGCCGAGGTAGAGGTAGAGCACGGCGATCACCGCGACTATCAGGAACAGCAGGGTCGAGGCGGCGCTGCCGTAGCCGACGTCCTGGAATTCCACCAGTTGCTGGCGGGCGTAGATCGACATACTCATGGTCGATGAGGAGTTCGAGGTCAGCACGTAGATGACGTCGAATACCCGCAGCGAGTCGAGGATGCGGAAGATCGCCGCCACCAGCAGCGCCGGCATCAGCAGCGGCAGGGTGACCCGCGAGAACACCTTGAGCGGGTGCACGCCGTCGACCCGAGCGGCCTCGTAGCAATCGCCCGGCAGCATCTGCAAGGCGGCCAGCATCAGCAGCGCGACGAAGGGCACGGTCTTCCATACATCGACCATGATCACCGCCCACATCGACAGGCTGGCGTCGGCGGTCCAGGCCAGGGGCGCGTCGATCAGGCCGAGGCCGAGCATCAGGTGATTGATGATGCCGAACTGGTCGTTGAGCATCCACGCCCAGATCTTCGCCGAGACGATGGTGGGAATCGCCCAGGGGATCAGGATCATCGCCCGCACCAGGGCGCGGCCGGCGAACCGCACGTTGAGCAGCAGGGCCACCGCCAGACCTATGCAGAGCTCCAGGCTCACCGACACCGCGGTGAAGTACAGGGTGTTGCGCACCGCCTGCCACCACAGCGGGTCCACCAGAATGCCCGACCAGCCATCGCCATCGCGGGCCAGGTAATTGCTCAGGCCGATGAACGCCCCGGCGCCGGCGTCGCTCAGGCTGGTATCGGTGAGGCTGAACCAGAAGGTGCGCAGCAACGGCCAGCCGGCCACCAGCAACAGGCACAGCAGCATCGGCGTCAGAAACAGCCAGGCGGCGCGGATACGCCGGCGCTGCACGGGCGTTTCCTTGATCGGCAAGGGCTCGTCGTAAAACGGCTGGGCCCGGGAGATAGAGGTGGTCATGGCGGTTCCTTGGCGGTTTACCAGTTACGGCGCTTGATGCGTTTGAGGTCGCTGCCCAGTTCGGTCACCGCCCGGTCGACCTCGGCCTCGCCGGAAAGCACGCCATGTACGCGGTCGAACAGCGCATTGGAAACCCGTGGGTAGCGGTCGGCGGTGATCGCCGCGGGGCGCATCACGCCTGCATCGAGAATAGTGCGCAGTTGGCTGTAGTACGGCATGGCGGCGAGCAATTCCGGGTCTTCGTAGAGCGATTCGATCACCGGGTTGTAGGCGCCGACCAAGGCCCTGCGCTTCTGCTGCTGGGCGCTGGTCAGGTAGGCCACCAGTTCGCCGGCGAGCTTGGGCTCGGCGCTGTAGCGCGACACCGACAAGCCCCAGCCACCGAGGGTCGAGGCGTGCGTGCCGTTTTCGCCGCCCTTGGGCAGTGGGGCGATGCCGACCTGGTCCTTTATCGCGCTGTCCGGGCTCTGCACCAGGGCCCAGGCGTAGGGCCAGTTGCGCATGAACAGCGCATTGCCGGACTGGAACACGCCGCGGCCTTCTTCTTCGGTGTAATTGAGCACGCCGGCTGGGGAAATATCGCCAATCCAGCTTTTCGCCAGGGTCAGCGCGGTGCGCGTGGCCGGGCTGTCGACCTGGATATTACCCTGGGCATCGATCAAACCGCCGCCGGGCTGGCTGCCGATCCACTCCAGGGCGTTGCAGGTCAGGCCTTCGTAGGCGCGGCCCTGGAACACGTAACCCCAGAGGTTGGCGTTGCCGGCATCGCGCTCGGCCTGCTGGATGCCGCGTGCGGTGGCGGTCAGTTCGTCCCAGGTTTGCGGCACCGGTTTGCCGTGTTTTTCCAGCAGATCCTTGCGGTAGTAGAGCAGGCCCGAGTCGGTGAACCAGGGCATGCTCACCAGCCGGCCGTCGACAGTGGCGTTGTCCAGCTGCGCCTGGAAATAGCCCTGGGTCGCGTTGTCCGGCAGCACTTCACGTAGGTCGAGCAGGTGATTGGCCAGCATGCCGGGCCAGACCACGTCGATCTGGATGATGTCGATATCGGCCGATTGAGCGCTGAGAATCTGTTGATAGAACGACAAGCGCTCGGTCGCCGAATTGGGCGTCGACACCACCTCGACGCTGTGGCCGGTCTGTTTCGACCAGGCTTCGACACCCTCCTTGCATAACTGCAATTCCGCGCCCACGGCGCCGCAGGAAATGGTCAGGTTGGCCGCGCCGGCCAGGGCTGGCAGGCTGCTGCAGACAGCCAGCAGAGCTGTTGGAAGAAGCGATTTCAGGTGTTTCATAAAACCTCTCTTAATTTTTATTTTTGTTGAAGATAACGTTAACATCGCTAATATAACAGCGCACCTTGAGATGTAAAACCACTTTTCAAGGTTCTTCCGACTGATGGGCCAAGGCCCTCGGTTGGCTCGCAAAAATAAAAACAAAAGAGGACTTCACCATGCAGCACAGATCGCAGCACAGATCACTATGGCTGACCGCCAGCCTGCTCGGCGTTTGCGCACTAACCCCTCTGGCCCAGGCCGCCACGCCGCTGAGTCTGGAAGAGCGACTGGCCGCGTTGGAGGCCCGAGCCAGCGCCGCCGAACGCCGCGCATCCGCCGCCGAACAACAAGCCCAGGTTACCGCTTTGGAACTGCAACGGCTGAAAAGCGGCGGCGCCCTGCCTGCCTCATCTCCCGCATTGGACGCGCGCCTGGCGCAAGTCGAAGCGGCCCTGGAACAGCAGCAGGATACGAGCGAAAGCAGCAGCAATCTCAGCGACGGCTTCAGTTTCCACGGTTATGCCCGCTCCGGCCTGCTGGTCGGCGAAGGGCTCGGCGGCGGACGTGGCGGCCCCTATGTCACGCCGGCCGGTTCGGTCGGCGGCGCGGTCGGCCGGCTCGGCAACGAAGACGACACCTATATGCGCATCGACCTGTCGAAAGAGGCCCAGGCGCAGAATGGCACCCGCTCGAAATTTACCGTGTCGATCGCCGACGGGGTGGAAACCTCCAACGACTGGACCGCCGAAGAAAGCAGCCTCAACGTGCGCCAGGCCTATGCCGAACTCAGCGAGCTCGCCGCCTTCAAGGGCAACCCCATGCTGGAAAACGCCACGCTCTGGGCGGGTAAGCGCTATGACCGCGACACCTTCGACATCCACTGGCTCGACTCGGATGTGGTCTATCTCGCCGGCACCGGCGGCGGCATCTATGACGTGCAGCTCGGCGATAGCTGGCGCTCCAACTTCTCCCTGATGGGCCGCGACTATGGCGACTTCAGCGCCAGCGGTGGCGATGCCGACGTGGAAAGCTACATCCTCACCGCCAACCAGTTCTTCGCCGAAGACCGCTGGCAATGGATGGTCAACGCCATAGGCGCGAAGAAGAACGACAG
>CBIHQF010000124.1:0-8641 GCA_966211665.1 uncultured Pseudomonas sp.
GCAACTACCTGTTCCGCACCTGGACCGACGCCAGCTCGATCATCGACTACCTGGTGTTCGCCAAGCAGTACATCATGCAATGCGAAGAGCGCCACGGCATCGATGCCGTGGAAGACCTGCTCGACTCCTGCCATGCCCTGATGAACTACGGCGTCGACCGCTACAAACGCCCCTACCCGATCTCCGCGGAAGAGGAGCGACGCCGGCAGAAGGACCGCGAAGAGCACCTGCAAAAGCAGGTCAACGATCTTTGGCGCACCATTCCCAAAGGCAGCGGCAAGCGCGACGGCAAGGACAGCAAACGCTTCCCCGCCGAGCCCCAGGAAAACATCCTGTATTTCCTCGAGAAGCACGCGCCCCTGCTCGAGCCCTGGCAGCGCGAGGTAATCCGCATCGTGCGCAAGATCGCCCAATACTTCTATCCGCAGCGGCAAACCCAGGTGATGAACGAAGGCTGGGCCTGCTTCTGGCATTACACGCTGATGAACGACCTGTACGACGAAGGCCTGGTGACCGACGGTTTCATGCTCGAGTTTCTGCAGTCGCATACCAGCGTGATCTACCAGCCACCCTTCGACAGTCCCTATTACAGCGGCATCAACCCTTACACCCTGGGCTTTGCCATGTACTGCGACATCCGCCGGATCTGCGAGGCGCCGACCGAAGAGGACAAGAAGTGGTTCCCCGATATCGCCGGCAGCGACTGGCTGACGACCCTGAAATTCGCCATGAGCAGCTTCAAGGACGAAAGTTTCATCCTGCAGTACCTGTCGCCCAAGGTGATTCGCGACCTGAAATTGTTCAGCATTCTCGATGACGACCAGAAAGACGAGCTGCTGGTGCCGGCCATCCACGACGAGATGGGCTACCGCAGCATCCGCGAAACCCTGGCGGCGCAATACAACCTGGGCAACCGCGAACCCAACGTACAGATCTGGAGCATCGACCGCCGCGGCGACCGCTCGCTGACCCTGCGCCACCAGCAGCACGACCGCAAGCCACTGGGCGGCTCCACCGAAGAAGTGCTCAAGCACCTGCACAGGTTGTGGGGCTTCGACATCCATCTGGAGGTTCTTCAGGGCGAAGAACTGATCAGCACACACCATGTGCCGGCCAAGACCGATGCCGGCCATGACAGCGACCAACCGCGACTGGACCTGATCATTCCGCCGATCTAGCCATAGATTTACCTCGACGCCTGGGCCACTGGCTCCCGTAGAGCCTATGTGCATACGCAAGGCTCGAATGGCTTGAATTCCGCAGGAGGCCCGACCTCGGGCGAACCTCTCCGTTGTTCGTCAAGCAATCAACGGGCAGCCCTACGGGCTGCTCGCCGCGGGGTCGCGCCTCCTACGTGAACATCGTACGGCCGCCGCTGTAGCCTGGATAAAAATCCGGGAGCAACTCAGACCATGCCCGCTCGAGCCTTCCAACCGTTATGCTCTGCCGCAACGGAGGATCAGGCATGCAGATTTATAGAGTGGGCGGCGCAGTGCGCGACCGCCTGTTGGGGCGCGAGGTCAGCGAGGTCGACTGGGTGGTGGTCGGCGCCACGGCCGAGCAGATGCAGGAACTGGGCTATCGCCCGGTCGGCGCGGACTTTCCAGTGTTTCTTCATCCGCAAACCGGCGAGGAGTACGCCTTGGCGCGCACCGAGCGGAAGAGCGGACGCGGCTATGGCGGCTTCGTCTTTCACGCCAGCCCGGATGTCAGCCTGGAAGACGACCTGATTCGCCGCGACCTGACCATCAACGCCATGGCCGAAGACGATAACGGCCAACTGATCGACCCCTATGGCGGCCAGCGCGACCTCGCCGCGCGGGTTTTGCGCCATGTCTCCCCGGCATTCGCCGAGGATCCCATGCGCGTGCTGCGCGTCGCCCGCTTCGCCGCGCGCTATGCGCCTCTGGGTTTCAGCGTCGCGCCCGAGACCCTGGCCTTGATGCGCCAACTCAGCGAGTCCGGCGAGCTGGATGCCCTGACGCCCGAGCGCAGCTGGAAGGAAATCTCCCGTGCGCTGCTGGAGCCGCGCCCCGACGTATTCATCCAGGTGCTACACGATTGCGGCGCACTCCAGGTCCTGCTGCCGGAAGTCGACGCCCTGTTCGGCGTACCGCAGCCGCCCGCCCATCACCCGGAAATCGATACCGGCGTGCATGTGCTCGACGTGCTGCGCCAATGCGCCGAACACCGGCAATCGCTGGCGGTACGCTGGGCCTGCCTGTTGCACGATGTCGGCAAGGGCCTGACCCCGGAAGCGGACTGGCCGCGGCATATCGATCATGAACGACGCGGCCTGGCGTTGATCGAAGCGATCAACCAGCGCTGTAAAGCACCCAGGGAATGCCAGGAACTGGCCCTGCTGGTCGGCGAATACCACACGCACGGCCACCGCGCGCAGGAATTGAAAGCCTCGACCCTGCTGGAGCTGTTGCAGCACTTCGATGTGTTTCGCCGCCCGCAGCGCTTCGAGGAGTTCATCGCCGCCTGCGAAATGGATGCGCGGGGCCGCAAAGGCCTCGAACAGCGCGCCTACCCGCAGGCCGACTACCTGCGCGGCGCCGCGCAGGCGGCGCGCTCCGTGGCGGTGCAGCCATTATTGGAGCAAGGCTTGAAAGGCCCACAGCTGGGCGAAGCGCTAAGACGGGAACGCCTGAACGCGCTCAAAGCCTATAAAAAGACGATGGAGATGTAGCCATTGCATAGAGCCGCAAAGCGGGTGCGCCGCCGCTGGTGCGCACGGCACCCCCTACGAACTCAGCCCCTTAAAGCGCCGATACTTGAACGCAGCACAGGACGGGAACATAGCCAAATATTGGCTGTGTCCCAGTCATGTGTAGCGCCATTGCCCGGCTTATGCGGATTGGTCTCCGTATTAGCCCGCGATCCGTGGGAGGCCCGACCTCGGGGCGAGCTTTTCGCTGTACCCGCCAAATGATGAACAGGCAGGCCCTGCGGGCTGCATTCGCCGCGGGCGCGCGCGACCCACATGGATGTGGGAAATGCCGCAAGCCCGTCGGGAACGGGCGCGGCCTCCTACAAGGTATCGCAGCATGCAACGCGTAACTGGCACATAGCCAAATATAAGGCGGACAAGCCTTTGGCCTTTCCGCCCTACGCCTGCGCAAAGGCTTGAATGAGGTCGGCCGGCGTTAGCTCATCCTGCCGCCACTGAAAGGCCACCGGCCAAAGCTGCTGGTCGATCCTCGCGTTCTGCCAGAGCTCGATAAAGCTGCGCTGCTCGCCGGGATGCAGGCTGTCGGGAATCAGCAAAGCCAGCGGCCAGAGCACGAAAGCGTTCTTGAGGATCTCCGCACGCGGCAGGATCAGCCCATCGAAGTTGCCGAGCAGATCGCCATACAGCAGCACGTCGATATCCAGCGGCAAGCCTTTGCGATCGGGGGCGTAGCGGCCGTTGTCCGCCTCGATGAATTTCAAGCGGCGGTCGAGCTCGCCCAGCGGCAGCTCGCTGTAACCCGACACCGCCAGATTGAGGAAGGGCCCACTCTTGATACCCACCGCCTGGCTTTCGAACACCGGCGAGCAGCGCATCTCGGTGAGAAAACCCGACAGTGCCTCGAGACCGGCACACAAGTGGCTTTCTCGATCGATGTTGCTGCCAAGGCCCAGTACGACTCGGGTTAACGACATCCGCGCTCGATCTCCACGCCGACACCGCCACTGGCCGCCGGTACGGCACCGGGCTTGGTCAACTTCAGGCGCAACCAGGGAATCTGGAATTCGCGCATCAACAGCTCAGCCAAACGCTCGGCGAAGGTTTCCACCAAGATGAATTGCGACTCGCCAGCGAATGCCTGAATCCGCGCAGACACCGAAGCGTAGTCCAGCGCCTTGCTCAGGTCGTCGTCCGCCGCCGCTGGTCGATTATCCCAGCCAAGCGCCAGATCCAAGCGCAAGCACTGACGGATGGTCCGCTCCCATTCATAGGCGCCGATTACCGTATCGACCTCCAGACCTTCGATAAAGACTGTGTCCAAGCACGCTCTCCGTGGCACGACAATACTGGCGCACCTAGTTAGAATCGAGGCTTCCTTGCCCCGGAATGGATACCATGTTTTGGCTGCTGGCGATTCTCGCCTACCTGCTCGGCTCGTTGTCCTTCGCCATACTGCTCAGCCGTCTGGCCGGCGGACCGGACCCGCGCGCCAGTGGTTCGGGCAATCCCGGCGCCACCAATATGCTGCGTATCGCCGGTAAACGCCTGGCCATTCTCACGCTATTCGGCGATCTGCTCAAAGGCCTGGCACCGATTCTGCTCGCCGCCGCGTTGGGTTTCAGCGTACAGCAACAAGCCTGGCTGGGCTTGGCGGCGGTGGTCGGCCACCTCTACCCGGTGTATTTCCGCTTCAAGGGCGGCAAAGGCGTCGCCACCGCCGCCGGCATGCTGCTGGGACTCTACCCGCCCGCCGCCCTGTTGGCCATCTGCGCCTGGCTGTTGACCTTCTATATGACGCGTACGAGCTCTTTGGCGGCGTTAATAGCCACGCCGCTGACCCTTCCCCTGCTGGCCTGGCAACAACCCGCCGCGTTGCTGCCGGTAAGCGTGCTGACCGGCTTGATCGTCTGGCGCCATCGCGGAAATTTACGCGACCTGCTCGCGGGCCGTGAGCGGCATTTTTGAGGAGCAGCTATAAGCTGCAAGCCACAAGCGGGCTCGATACCCACCTTCCCGCTCTTGCTTGCAGATTAAAGCTTATGACTGCCGCCTAGATCGCCGGCAACTGCTCCATGGGCCACCGGGCCTGTACCTTGATACTCAGGTCCTCATGCTGGCCGGCTAGCAAACGCTGGCAACCGGCATAGGCGATCATCGCGCCGTTATCGGTGCAGAACGCCGGACGCGCATAGAACACCTGGCCCTTGAGTTCGCCCAGCATCTTTTCCAACGACTCGCGCAACGCCTTGTTGGCGCTGACGCCACCGGCGATCACCAGATTATTCAGACCGGTCTGCTTCAAGGCGCGGCGGCACTTGATGGTCAGCGTCTCGACCACCGCCTGCTGAAAGGCCAGGGCGATATCGCAGCGCGTCTGCTCGCCGTCGTCGCCCGCCTCGCGGCATTGTTGCCAGGTATTCAAGGTGAAGGTCTTGAGGCCGCTGAAGCTGAACTCCAGGCCCGGCCGGTCGGTCATCGGTCGCGGGAATTTGAAGCGGCCGGGCGTACCCTTTGCCGCAAGCCGGGCGATTTCCGGTCCGCCGGGGTATTGCAGGCCCATGAGTTTCGCGGTCTTGTCGAAGGCCTCGCCCGCGGCATCGTCGAGCGACTCGCCGAGCAACTGGTATTGGCCGATGCCATCGACCCGCACCAACTGGGTATGGCCACCGGAGACCAACAAAGCGACGAACGGAAAAGCCGGCGGCTGCTCCTCGAGCATCGGGGCCAACAAGTGGCCTTCCATATGGTGCACGCCCAGCGCCGGAATCCCCCAGGCAAAGGCCAGCGCCTGAGCGCAGGAGGCGCCGACCAATAGCGCGCCGACCAAGCCAGGCCCCGCTGTATAGGCGATGGCATCGATATCGTCGGCACCACATTCGGCCTCCGCCAATACCTGACGGATCAGCGGCAGCATGCGTTTGACGTGGTCGCGCGAGGCCAGCTCCGGCACGACCCCACCGTACACGCGGTGCAGGTCGATCTGACTGAACAGCGCATCGGCCAGCAGGCCGCGCTCGCTGTCGTAGAGCGCGACGCCGGTTTCGTCGCAGGAGGTTTCCAATCCCAGAACCAGCATGGGCAGTGCCTTGTAGTAGAGAGGGTGCAACTTCAGAAGGCGCGCATGATAATAGCCGCCGCCGCGGGCCGACCAGCGCTTTTCGATCAGAGGCTTTGCATTCCGCGCGATGAGGCGGTAACATCCGCAACCCTTAAAAACCTACGTTCTCCCGCGCCGTTTTGCCAGGAGCAACGTCACCCCCGGTAAAAAAGAAGGTACGCCCTGGATGCCAGCCGTCAAAGTTAAAGAGAACGAACCCTTCGACGTAGCTCTGCGTCGTTTCAAGCGCTCCTGTGAAAAAGCCGGTGTTCTGGCTGAAGTTCGCAGCCGCGAATTCTACGAAAAGCCGACTTCCGAGCGTAAGCGCAAGGCAGCTGCCGCTGTTAAGCGTCACGCCAAGAAAGTGCAGCGCGAGCAGCGCCGCAGCGTTCGCCTGTACTAATACGTACCCGCGACACGCCTGAACGCCCGGCCTCGCCGGGCTTCGCTTCTAGACTCCGCGTCACCCACGGGTGATGGTCGGAGTCTTTTAGTTTCTGCCACACCTGTCCCGCCACTTAGCATGGCAGTATTCTGAGCGCCTATGGCCGGCCTGATCCCACAGTCTTTTATCGATGACCTGCTCAACCGCACCGATATCGTCGACGTGGTGTCTTCGCGCATCCAGCTGAAAAAGGCCGGGAAGAACTACACCGCCTGCTGCCCCTTCCATAAAGAAAAAACCCCATCGTTCAGCGTCAGCCCGGACAAGCAGTTCTACTACTGCTTCGGCTGTGGCGCCGGCGGCAACGCCCTGGGCTTCGTCATGGATCACGACCAACTGGATTTCCCCCAGGCGGTCGAAGACTTGGCCAAACGCGCCGGCATGGACGTGCCGCACGAGGAAGGCGGGCGCAACAACAAACCGCGCCAACCCACCGACTCGCCGCTCTACCCGCTGCTCAGCGCTGCCGCCGACTTCTACCGGCAAGCCCTGAAAAGCCATCCGCAGCGCAAAGCCGCGGTGGACTACCTGAAAGGCCGCGGCCTGTCCGGCGAGATCGCCCGCGACTTCGGCCTGGGTTTCGCCCCGCCCGGCTGGGACAACCTGCACAAGCACCTGGCCAGCGACAGCCTGCAGCAAAAAGCGATGATCGATGCCGGCTTGCTGGTGGAAAATCCCGACAGCGGTAAACGCTACGACCGCTTCCGCGACCGCATCATGTTCCCGATCCGCGACAGCCGCGGCCGGGTGATCGCCTTCGGCGGCCGGGTGCTCGGCGACGAAAAACCCAAGTACCTGAACTCGCCGGAAACCCCGGTATTCCATAAAGGCCAGGAACTGTACGGCCTGTTCGAGGCGCGCAAGCACAACCGCAATCTCGACGAGATCATGGTGGTCGAAGGTTATATGGACGTCATTGCCCTGGCCCAACAAGGCCTGCGCAACGCCGTCGCCACCCTCGGCACCGCCACCAGCGAAGAGCACCTCAAGCGCCTGTTCCGCATCGTGCCCAACGTATTGTTCTGCTTCGACGGCGACGCCGCCGGGCGCAATGCCGCCTGGCGCGCCCTCGAGGCCACGCTTTCGAGCCTGCAGGACGGCCGCCGCGCGCGCTTCCTGTTCCTGCCCGAAGGCGAAGACCCGGATACCCTGGTGCGCAGCGAAGGCACCGACGCTTTCCGCGCGCGCATCAATCAGCATGCGCAACCGCTGGCCGACTACTTCTTCCAGCAACTGAGCGAAGAAGCCGATCCGCGCTCGCTGGAAGGCAAGGCGCACCTGATGACCCTCGCCGCGCCGCTGATAGACAAGATCCCCGGCAACAACCTGCGCGCCCTGATGCGCCAACGCCTGACCGAAATCACCGGCCTGTCCAGCGAAGCCCAGAGCCAGACGGCGCCAGCCGCACGCAGCGCCCATTACGCGAGCCCGAGCCCGACGCCCAGCGACTACCCGGACTACGCCGATATCCCCGACAGCGCCTATTACGACGTCGAACCCCAGCGCAGCGAATACGAGCATCCCGCCCCCCCCCCCAGCTTCGAACGCAAGGGCAAAAGCAAAGGCGGCTGGAAAAAAGAAGGCGGCAAGTGGAGCAAGCAGGGCCGCGACGACTTCCAACCGCGCGCGCCGCGCACGTTGGTCAATGTCGAATCGCCGCACCTGAGCGCTTTGCGCACCCTGCTACACCACCCCGAATTGGCGGCGAATGTGGCGGACGTCAGCCATTTCGCCGCCGAAGACGACACCTACGCGCAGTTGCTGGTCGCCCTGCTCGGCGCCCTGCAAAAGAACCCAAAACAGCGCTCGCTGCAACTGATCGCGCGCTGGCACGGCACCGAGCAAGGCCGTCTACTCCGGGCCCTGGCAGAAAAGGAATGGCTGATTTCAGCCGACAACCTTGAACAACAGTTTTTCGACACTATAACTACTTTAGTGGCCCGCCAACGCGAGCGCAGCCTGGAACATTTGCTTAACAAAGCCCGTCAAAGCGAACTGAGCGCAGAGGAAAAAAATCAGCTGCGCGACTTGCTGAGCCGAAATGAATCTCCATTAGTCCCGAGCCCAACTGGCGCGTAAGGGTCTTCCTCGGGTATAATCCGCGGCTTATTTTTAGCCCGCCAAGACCTTCAGTGGATAGGGTGTTATGTCCGGTAAAGCGCAACAGCAATCTCGTTTGAAAGAATTGATCAGCCGTGGTCGTGAGCAGGGTTACCTGACTTACGCGGAGGTCAATGACCACCTGCCGGAGGATATTTCCGATCCGGAACAGGTGGAAGACATCATCCGCATGATCAACGACATGGGGATCAACGTATTCGAGAGTGCTCCGGATGCGGACGCCCTGTTGTTGGCCGAGGCCGACACAGACGAAGCAGCCGCCGAAGAAGCCGCTGCCGCACTCGCGGCCGTTGAAACCGAT
>CBIHQF010000125.1:0-8621 GCA_966211665.1 uncultured Pseudomonas sp.
TTGTTTTTATTGTGGGAATAACGGAGCCAACCAAGCAATTGCTTGGTCAGACTATTCCACGCACAAAGGAACGCCGCAAGTAGATATATGTTTCGCGCAGTAGCGTTTTGTTAAATGCGTTGCGGATGCGTCAGCACCAGCAGGTCCATCGCGCCGGCGGCCGGCATTTCGCCTTCCAGCGCGGCCAGACTGGCGGTCGCCATGGCCAGGGGCTGCTGGCGGTGGCCGTGCACCAGCCAACCGCCCAGGCTGCCCACCAGAGGTTGGTGGGTAACCAGAAGCAACTCTGCCGCATCGCAGCGTTCGAGCTTGACCAGCACCTCGCGGGGGTCGCTATCGGGGGTCAGCCAGGCCACGCTGCGCAGCGCGCCGTCGTACCCCAAAGCCTGTTTGACCAGGGCGGCCGTCTGCTGGGCGCGCACATAGGGGCTGACCAGAATGAGGTCCAACGAACGCCCCTGCAGTTGCTGCGCAGCCTGCAGAACCTCCTGCCGGCCATGGTCCGTCAAGGCGCGTTCGGCATCGGTGCGCGCATGGGCCTCGGCTTCGCCATGGCGTAGCAACCACAGCCTCATCGGACACCACTCACAGGCGCGGCTCCTCGTCGTGCACCGAATGCGCCGCCGGCGGGATGCTGTGCGGCGCTTCGCCTTGCGGGGCCTGCGGAGTAGGCCAATCGGTGAACGGCCACGGCTTCTCGTCGCTATTGAAGGTGCCGAAGCGGCCGATCTGCGCCAGGTACTGACACAGGCTGTCGCCGAAACCGAGCAAGCTCCCGCTCGGCGCCCCGTAGAACAGCCGATAACCGAGTTGCAGCAACACCACGGCGCCCAACAGCAGCTCGGCCAACTGCCAGATGACCACGAACAGCAGCATCCAAAGAATCCGCAGAACGATGGATTCGCGCTCCAGTGCTTTACCTTCTTCGCTCATCTTCGTTTCACTCATGCTCATCTCCTTATAAAAACTCCGCGATCGGGCAGTTGCCGAACCCGGCACCAAGCCCGGTAAATACGGAGGCTCGAACTAAAAGCCCGTGATGGGAATGAAATCGACGTCGGTTTTCGGTTCGGCGCGCATCAGCCCTTCGACCACCTGATCCAAGGTACGCCCTTCGAACAGAATGGCATGCAAACCGGTAACCAGCGGCATGTACACCTGTAACTCCTCGGCCTTGGACTTCAGCACCTTGATCGTGTTCACCCCCTCCGCCACTTCGCCCAGACGCGCAACGGCGTCGTCCAGACTCAGGCCTTCGCCCAGGGCGAAACCGACCTGGTAGTTGCGGCTTTTCGAGGAGGAGCAGGTGACGATCAGGTCACCGACGCCGGCCAGACCGAGGAAGGTCATGGGGTTGGCGCCCAATTGCACGGCAAAACGGGTCATCTCCGCCAGGGCGCGGGTGATCAGCATGCCCCGGGTGTTCTCGCCCATCCCCAGGGCGGCGGCCATCCCGGCGATGATCGCATAGACGTTCTTCAGCGCCCCGCCCAGCTCGACGCCAAAGCGATCGGCACTGGCATAGACGCGAAAGGTACGGCCATGCAGCGCGTCCTGCACGCGCTGGCAGAGTTCCTCGTCTTCGCTGGCGATGACGCTGGCGGTCAGCGCGTGCTCGGCGACCTCCCTGGCCAGGTTCGGCCCGGACAGCACGCCGATGCGCGCCCGCGGGGCGATGTCTTCGAGAATCTGGCTCATCAGCTTGAAGCTCTGCGCTTCGATGCCTTTAGTGGTGCTGATCAGCATTTTGCCTTCGAGTTTTTCCGCCATCGGCTGCAAAGCCTGGCGCAGGGCGCTGGATGGCAGGGCGACGAACACCAGTTCGCAGGCGTCGAGGGTCGCGGCCAGGTCGCTGATCGGTTCGACACCGGCATGAATTTTCACGCCTTTCAGGTAACGCGGGTTCTCGCCGGTCAGGCGAATCGCCTCGGCTTGCTCCGGGTCGCGCATCCACAACATGACGTGCTGGCCGTTTTCCGCCAACAAGTTGGCGATCGCCGTACCGAAGCTGCCGCCGCCTAACACGGCTATGGGTTGCTGCTCAGTCATAAGGATTCCGTAGTGAGCCATGCAGCATGGCAGTCGAGGGTCATTATACGGCGCAAGGCTTCAGCGGCCAGCTTTTCGCTGGCCGGCGAACCGAATGCGCGACTTCGTTGGAAGCCCTGCGCCACTTCGCGACTTTCCGCTAATATGCAGCACATTTAACGCTGACAAGGCTGTTGCGTGGCTATCGACCCCCGAATTTCTCTCGCGCTGAGCGCCGTGGCCCTGGTGGTCGGTCCCCAGGCGCTCGCCGACGATCTATTCGGCGTCGAACAACCGCTGCCGCAGGTGCTGACCGCAACGCGGCTCAAACAGGCACCGGCTGCCGTTCCGGGCAGCATGACGGTACTCGACAGTGCGCTGATCAGAGCCAGCGGCGCGCGCGACATCGTCGAGTTGCTGCGCCTGGTACCGGGCATGATGATCGGCTACCGCAACGGCAACCAACCGACGGCCAATTACCACGGCAGCAATGTCACCGAAGCCCGGCGCCTGCAAGTGCTGGTCGACGGGCGCTCGGTGTACCACCCGGGCCTGGCGACCGTGGACTGGACCGACATCCCCGTCGCGATGGAAGACATCGAACGCATCGAAGTATTTCGCGGGCCGAATACCGTCAGTTATGGCGCCAATGCCTTGATGGGGGTGATCAGTATCACCACCCGCGCGCCGCTCAATAGCCAGGGCACCCGCCTGAAGACCACGCAAGGCCAGAACGGCATCCGGGATTGGTATGCCAGCCATGGCGTGGCTTGGGCCCGTGGCGCATTGCGTCTGTCACTCTCCGGCCAGCAGGACGACGGTTTCGATCACGACGAGTTCGATCGCGACTACCGCGACAGCCGTCGGCTCAACCGCCTCAATCTCTCCGCCACCCAGCAACTCGATAGCCGGCATAGCCTGGATTGGCAGTTGGCACTCAAGGAAGGCAGCAACCAGAGCCGTTACGGGTACCAACCGGTATTCGGCGACTACGCGCCCGGCGACGATAACAGCGACAGCGAGGCCCGCGATTATGCCGCGGGCCTGCGCTGGAATATCGACTTCAGCAATCTGCACAGCCTGCAAGTATCGACTTCGCTGCAACACTGGGAGCGTCTGAGCAATTGGCGCGCCTGCGATGCGGCCATTGTCGTCAGCCCGCAGTTGAGTGCGCTATGGCGCCTGAACGCCGCGTTCGCCGAGCGTTTCGCCCGTTCACCCACTCCGGCGGTGATCGCCAGCGGTACGCCGCAGGAACAAGCCCTGGCCACCCAGGTGGCGGCCCAACTGGCCAGCGGCGGTTTGGCCAGGGTCTGCGGCAGTGTCAATCAGGACCTGCGCGAGAGCCGCTACGAGCTCGAATTGCAGGACACCCTGAGCCTGGGCGACGGCCTGCGTCTGCTCAGCGGCGCCAGCTATCGGCATGACATGGCCGAGTCCGAAACCTTTTTCTCGGGACAACTGCGCAACGACACCTGGCGCCTGTTCGGCCATCTGGAATGGCAAGCCAGCAGCCATTGGTTGCTGCAGACCGGGGCGATGTACGAGCGCGACCAACGCAGCGGCGACTCGTTGACCCCGCGCCTGGCCGTCAACTACCTGATCAACCCGCGTCATGGCCTGCGCGCGGTGTATTCGCAGGCGGTACGCTCGCCGGATATGCTGGAGAACGACGCCAATTGGAATTACCGGGTACGCGATATCGAGCCGCAACCCTTCGGTCAGCGCGATGCCGACTATTTCGTCACCACTCCCGGGCCCGGCAATCTGCAACAGGAACGCATGCGCTCCTGGGAGCTGGGCTATAACGGCCAGTCCGACAGCGGTGACCTGCACCTGGATCTCAAGCTGTTCGACGAGCGCATCGACGACATGATCAGCGAGCCGTTGAGCAACGGCGCGACACTGCCCAGCAACGACAATTGGATAGAGTTCCGCGGGGCGGAGGGCCAACTCGACTGGCAACTCAGCCAGGCCGATCGTCTGCGCCTGAGCTATGCCTATGTCGATTTCGTCGCCAGCAGCGAACTCGACCAGCGCCTCAGCGCTCGCCACAGTGGCTCCGTCGGCTGGCTGCGCGATTGGGGCCGGGGTTGGTCGAGCGGGTTGTTCTATTATGGCGCCGACCAACTCAACCGCTATCGCTTCGAACGCATGGATTTGCGCATCGCCAAACGCATCGCCATAGGCGGCGCGGCATTGGAACTGGCCGCGGTCATGCAGCAACGCCTGGACGATGAACCGCTGACCTGGCGGGAAAACAATCAGGACGAGCGCCACCTGCTGTATTTCAGTGCCGAGTTAGAGTTCTAGCCATGCAGTGTCAGCCAACCCGGACGAGAAACCCATGGCGCACGGCAATCGGCCATTGGCTGCTGCTTGGCTGCCTATTGGCGTTGCAGCCCACCCTGGCCGCGGAGATCATTCTCAGCAGCGCCGAGGACAACCCGGCGATCCGCACATTCACCGCCGATCTGGCGGCGCGCAGGCCACACGATCAGGTGAGCTTCCGCCCCCTCGCCGAGCTTGCCGCCCCTAATGCCCTCCCCGTCGGCAGCCGTTTGATCATATTCGGCGACCAGGCGCTCGAATGGCGCCTGAGCAGCGACAAGGGACCGCCGACGCTGGTCCTGCGTATCGCCAAGGTGCAGGCGCAGAAGCGTCTCGGCAATGCCCGCCCTCCCTACCTGACGCTGCTCTGGAGCGACCCCTCGCCTCGGCGCCAGTTGCGCTTGGTGCGCACCCTTATGCCGCAGGTCAAACATATTGGCGTGCTCTACGATGCACACAGCGCCTTCCTGCTCGACGAACTGCAACGCGCCGCCAGCTCGCAGGGGTTGCAGATCGTCAGCCGGGAATGGCCGGACAGGCGCGACAATCGCCCGTTGCTGGATGTATTGCAACGCAGCGATCTATTGTTCGGGCTTAACGACGACGATCTGTTCAATCCGCAAACCGCGAAGAATCTTTTGCTGACCAGCTATAGCCAACAACGCGCGATCATCGGCCCCAACGCCAGCTTCGTGCGCGCCGGTAGTCTGGCCAGCGTTTACAGCGATCAGGTCGATTGGTTGGCCAGCCTCGAGCAATGGCTCGATCGGCCGCCCGCCGACTGGCCGCGCAGCGCCTACCCGGCCCATTTCAAAGTACTCGGCAATCGCCAAGTGGCGCGCGCGCTGGCTATCGAGTTGGCCGACGACGCCACCCTGACGCAACGAGTCGTCGAAGGAGATATCCCATGAAACTGCGACATGGCTGGGATATCCATACCCGCACGCAACTGATCAGCGTCGGCCCGGCATTACTGATGACCCTGCTACTGACCGGCTATTTCACCTTCGCCCGGCTCCAGGACCTGCGCCAGGAGCTCGACCACACCGGCCAACTGATCGCCAGCCAACTGGCGCCCGCGACCGAATACGGGGTCATATCCGGCAACCTGGAAGTGCTCGAAACGCTCTTGAGCGCCACCTTGAAAACCCCCGATGTGCGCTTTATCGAGGTTCGCGACCGCGAAGAAAACATCCTGGTGTATGTCGAACAACCCGCCCACCAAGGGCAGAACAGCCCCCAGGTCGCGGTATTCCACTCCGCCATTCGCCTGCAACAAATCGCCCTGAACCAGGATTTCCTGCAAAACAGCAGCGTACGCCCGGATGCCGGGCAATCGGGTAACGACTACCTCGGGCGTGTGGTCGTGGGTATGTCGAACGACGCCTTCAACACCCGGCAGCAGGAAATTCTCCTCAAGGCCGCCGTCTTGGCGCTGCTCGCCCTATTCCTCACCTTTATCCTCGCGCGGCGGCTGGCCAGACGCCTATCCCAGCCGCTCAGCGCCATGGGCGAAGCGGTCGCCGCGATCCAGGCCGGCAACTACCGCACCACCCTGCCCGAGCTCGGCGACAGCGAATTGGGCGCGTTGGCCCGGCACATCAACAACCTGGCCAACGGCCTGGACCGCGCCAGCAGCGAGCAACAGCAAGCGATGGCGCTGCTGATCAAGGCCCGCGAGGAGTCGGAGCAAGCCAACCGTGCCAAATCCGACTTTCTCGCCATGATGAGCCATGAGCTGCGCACGCCCATGAACGGC
Source organism: uncultured Pseudomonas sp. (assembly GCA_966211665.1). Lineage (GTDB taxonomy): Bacteria > Pseudomonadota > Gammaproteobacteria > Pseudomonadales > Pseudomonadaceae > Aquipseudomonas. The sequence continues at coordinate 6,119 of CBIHQF010000125.1, forward strand.
GTACTGGGCATGCTGCAATTGCTGGAAACCACCGAAATGACCCGGGAACAGGACGAATACGCCGCCCTGGCCACCGAATCCACCGAGCATTTATTGAAAGTGATCAACGACATCCTGGACTTCTCCCGGATCGAACGCGGTGCCTTGGAGCTCGAATGCCTCACCTTCAACCTATTGGAGTTGCTGCAAAGCTCGATTCAGGTATTCCAATACAGCGCCCAACAACGCGGCCTGGAATTGAACCTGCAGGTGCCGGACGGACTCGAACAGCTGGAAGTTCAGGGCGACCCGACGCGTATTCGACAAATCCTGGTCAATCTGATCGGTAATGCATTGAAATTCACCGAAGCAGGCAGTATCCGCGTGGAAACCCATTGGCAACCCCTGGATAAGCAAGTGCTGTGGTTCAGTTGCGCGGTGCACGACAGCGGCATCGGCATCTCGCCCGAACGCCTGGAGCACATGTTCGATGCGTTCCAGCAAGCCGACACCTCGATTTCCCGCCGCTACGGCGGAACCGGGCTCGGCCTGCCGATCGCGCGCACCCTGGCCGAACGCATGGGCGGCACCTTGACGGCGCAAAGTCAGGAAGGCCGGGGCTCGACCTTTATCCTGGAAATCCCCCTGCCGTTTTCCCGGGAGACCAGGCACTTGGTCCACAGCGGCCTGCTCGAAGAATCTCAAGGCCAGGGCCAGGCGGTCCTGCTGGTCGAGGACAATCCGGTCAATCAAACGGTCATCGAAGCCATGCTGCGCAGCCTCGGCTATGAGGTCAGTCATGTCGGCGACGGCGCGCAAGCGGTTTATTGCATCGAACGCCAAACCTTTGCCGCGGTCCTGATGGATTGCCGCCTACCGATCATGGACGGCTATGAAGCGACCCGTCAGATCCGCCGCTTTAAATCCGCGGCCGATCTACCGATCATCGCCCTCACCGCCAACGCTTTGCAGGGCGACCGCGAAGCCTGTTTGAGCGCCGGAATGAACGATTATCTGGCCAAGCCCTTCAAACGGGTGGATTTACAACGGGTACTGCAGCGCTGGCTACCCTCCCGACCTTCGGCGAGTAGCGAGAGTGCGTGATCTGCTTCAAGCTGGCGAACGCGATAAGCATCGTCCGCGCAGTAGCAGTCGAACAGCCCGCGCATGCCGACATGGCGAGGCTGATTTACATCCCGGGCAGCGTAGCGCACGGGCTTACCAACGGTTGGTCGATGTAGCAGCAGGCGGCGCCCCGGTGTACAACTGTGCCCCGTGCTGTGACTTTCATTACAACGCAACAGTCTATGACTAGGCTGCTGGCAGGCGCACCCATGCGCCGCCAGCCAGGACGATTCACCCAGCCTCGGCGGGTGGGACTATTGAGGAGCTCGCATGACCAAACAAAACGCCTTCACCCAGGAAGACCTGTTGCGCTGCAGCCGCGGCGAACTGTTCGGCCCAGGTAATGCGCAACTGCCCGCCCCGAACATGCTGATGATCGATCGCATTACCCATATCAGCGACACCGGCGGCAAATACGGCAAAGGCGAGATCGTCGCCGAGCTCGATATCAATCCGGACCTGTGGTTCTTCGCATGCCACTTCGAAGGCGACCCGGTAATGCCCGGCTGCCTCGGCCTCGACGCCATGTGGCAATTGGTCGGCTTCTTCCTCGGCTGGCAGGGCAACCCCGGCCGTGGCCGCGCACTCGGCTCGGGCGAAGTGAAGTTTTTCGGCCAGGTACTGCCGACCGCCAAGAAGATCACCTACAACATTCAGATCAAACGCACCATCACCCGCTCGCTGATCCTGGCCATCGCCGATGGCACCGTGAGCGTCGATGGTCGCGAGATCTATAGCGCCGAAGGCTTGCGCGTCGGCCTGTTCACTTCCACCGATAGCTTCTAAAGGATTCTTCGCATGCGCCGCGTCGTGATTACCGGCTTGGGTATTGTTTCCTGCCTGGGCACTGACAAAGAAACCGTTTCCGCCAACCTTCGCGCTGGCCGTCCCGGTATCCGCTTCAACCCGGAATACGCCGAGATGGGCCTGCGTAGCCAAGTGTCCGGCTCCGTCGACCTCAACCTAGAAGAGCTGATCGACCGCAAGGTCTATCGCTTTATGGGCGATGCCGCCGCGTTCGCCTACCTATCCATGGAGCAGGCGATCAAGGATGCCGGCCTCAGCGCCGAAGAGGTCTCCAATCCGCGGGTCGGTCTGATCGCCGGCTCCGGCGGTGCTTCCACCTTCAACCAGATGGAAGCCATGGACATCCTGCGCGAGAAAGGCGTCAAGCGCGTCGGCCCCTATCGCGTACCCCGCACCATGGGCAGCACCGTATCGGCCTGCCTGGCCACGCCGTTCAAGATCAAGGGGATCAACTATTCGATCTCCTCGGCTTGCGCCACCAGCGCCCATTGCATCGGCAGCGCCATGGAACAGATCCAGATGGGCAAGCAGGACATCGTCTTCGCCGGTGGCGGCGAAGAAGAGCATTGGAGCCAGAGCTTCCTGTTCGATG
>CBIHQF010000126.1:0-8594 GCA_966211665.1 uncultured Pseudomonas sp.
GATTGTGGATCGCTTTTACTCGGGTCGGTACAAACGGAATGAGCCGCAACAGACCCTGACTGCTCGCCAATTTAATATCGCCTTGGCAGCCCAAACTTCGACACCGCGTAATAGTCATGTAGCCCGGGTTGAGCAACGCGATACCCGGGGCACATTTCCTGGGTGTCGCTACGCTCGACTCAGGCTACGACACGCGCAAACCACGGCAGAGCGACATAAGGCGAACCCGTAGCCCGGGTTGAGCAATGCGATACCCGGGGCACCTTTCCCGGGTGTCGCTGCGCTCGACCCAGGCTACGACACGCGCAAACCCACGGCAGTGCGGCATAAGACGAACCCGTAGCCCGGATGAAGTCCGGGTTTAGGTTTTATGGTCGTCACCGATGTCCCGGATTGCATCCGGGCTACCAGAGCGGCGCTAGTCGACGTAGGGCGGGTGCAACCCGCCATGCCTTGCATATGCCCTGGCGGGCTTCACCCGCCCTACGAATTCGCAGGCATTGCACATAAACATAGGATCTACTGCAGCAGAGGGCGATGCGCTTATTTGATTGCTTTCAACACCACGAACTTCGGCGTGGCGGCCACCTGTTCGACGCCGCGGAACAGGCGTTTGAGTTTGGCGTGGTAGCCCAGGTGGCGGTTGCCGACTATCCAGAGTTCGCCGCCTTTGACCAGGGCGGCGCGGGCCTGTTGGAACATGCGCCAGGCGAGGAAGTCGCCGACCACTTGTTGTTGGTGGAACGGTGGGTTGCACAGCACCAGGTCGAGGGAGTCGGCTTCTTGTTCGGCGAGGCCGTCGCCGGCGCGGATTTCCACGGGGCGCTCGCCGAGTGCGGAGCGCCAGTTTTCCTTGGCCGATTGCACGGCCATATAGGATTCGTCGACCAGCGTCAGTTCGGCCTGGGGGCTGCCCAGGGCGTAGGCGATGCCGAGCACGCCGTTGCCGCAGCCGAGGTCGGCGACGCGAATGCGCCCGAGGTGTTTCGGCAAATGTGGGAGAAAGGCGCGGGTGCCGATGTCCAGGTCTTCGCGGCAAAACACATTGGCATGGTTGAGCAGCTCGATGGCCGGTTTATCCAGGCGATAGCGTGTGGGGTAGGGCGATAGCGGCGCTGGTTTGGCTTGCGGTGTGGCGAACAACAGCCGGGCCTTTTTTACCGCCAGCGAGACCTGCACTGGGCCGATATATTGCTCCAGCAGGTCGCCGGCGGCGCGCGGCAGGTGTTTGATCATGGCCGCGGCTATTACCTGGGCGCCGGGGGCCAGTTGGCCATGCAGGCGGATCAGTTGTTCCTCGAGCAGCGCCAGGGTTTTCGGTACGCGGATCAGAACCAAGTCGAAGGGGCCCTCGGCGACTTCGTTGGCCGGCACGAAGCGGATGGTCTCGGCCGGCAATCGATTGCGCGCCAGATTGGCGATGAGCGCCAGACGGCCCAGGTGCGAATCGCTGCTGCTGGTCACCTGGGCGCGGCCCGCCAGGTTGCCGGCCAGGGCGCCGAAATTGTCGTTGAGCAGCAGTACCCGTGCATCCGCCGGCAGGTCCTGCTGGTGCAGATGGTTGAGCAGATACTCATCGGCGGCGTCAAAGGCTTGCAGTGGCTCGCCCTGTTGCTCGGGATGGCGGATCAGGTCGAGCTGGGCAAAAGGCGTAACGAATATAGGCATATGGACTGCTGGTGTTTGTGGAGGAGGCTTTGCGCGACACTGGCACAGGCATGCGGCAAACCGGATGGGAGTGGAGTATGACCGCCAGCGAAGACAAGTTCACCCGGCAGATCCTCGACAGCGTGCATGTCTGGACGAGCAAGCTGTTCAGTCTGCGTTGTTCGCGGGATCCGGCGTTTCGTTTCCGTGCTGGCCAGTTCGCCCGCCTGGGCGTGGAGAAGGCCGACGGCAGCGTGGTGTGGCGACCCTATTCGATGGTCTCGGCGCCGCACGACGAGTTCCTCGAATTCTTTTCCATCGTGGTGCCCGGCGGCGAGTTCACCTCCGAGTTGAGCCGCCTGCGCGCCGGCGACAGCCTGTTGGTGGATAAGCAGGCCTACGGTTTTCTCACCCTCGATCGCTTTATTGGCGGCCGCGATCTGTGGCTGCTGGCCAGCGGTACCGGCTTGGCGCCGTTTCTCTCGATTCTGCAGGACTTCGAAGCCTGGCAGCGCTTCGAGCGCATCGTGCTGGTCTACAGCGCCCGCACCGCCAGCGAGTTGGCTTATCAGCCGTTGATCCACGGGCTGGCCATGCAAGCCCATCTGGTCGAATACGCCGACCGCCTGTGTTACCTGCCGCTGCTCACCCGCGAGCGGGCGCCCGGTTGTTTGCATGGGCGCATCACCACCCTGCTGCAAAGCGGCGAGTTGGAGCATGCCGCCGGCCTGACCTTGAGCCCCGAACATTCGCGCCTGATGCTTTGCGGCAATCCGCAGATGATCGAGGACACCCGCGCGCTGCTGAAACGCCGCGATTTGCACTTGAGCCTCAGCCGCCGGCCGGGTCAGGTGGCGGTGGAGAATTATTGGTGAGGCGCGGGCGGCGTCCGGTCCGCATCGGGCTTGGTGGCGCTCGGCGCGGCCGCGCCAGACGCATCGGCGCCCGACGTGACGACGCCCGACGTATCGACGCCCGATGCATTCGGCTGGGGCTCGATGGCGGCCGGTGCGCATAGCGGCAAGCGGATCGCGAAGCGCACGCCCCAGCCCAGTTGGCTGGCGACTTCCAGCTTGCCGCCGAGCACGCCGGTGACCAGGTTGTGCACGATATTCAAACCCAGGCCGCTGCCGCCCTGGCCCAGGCGCGTGGTGAAGAACGGATCGAAGATCCGCGGCAGATTCTCGGGGGAGATGCCGTGGCCGTTGTCGGAGAGCGTCAATTCGATCCAGCCGTTTTCATAGGGGAACGCATAGAGGCCGATCTTGCCGTGTTCCAGGCCGTTGAGGCCATGGATCAGGGCGTTGTTGATCAGGTTCACCAGCACCTGGCCGAGGGCGCCGGGGTAGCTGTCCAGCTCGATGCTGTCGTCGATATTGCTGTCGATCACGAAGGGGGTTTTCTTCAGCGTCGGGCCCAGGGTGATAAGGATTTCCTTGACCACTTCGCTGAGCTGGAAGGTGCGCCGCTGGGCGCTGGCCTGGTCGACCGCGACCTGTTTGAAGCTGGTGATCAGTTCGCTGGCGCGACGCAGATTGCGTACCAGGATATCGGTGGCGGTCTTGTTGTCCTGCAGGAATTTATCCAGCATCGAGCGCTTGAGCGCGCCGGCGCCGACCGCCGCGGCGATGTCGCGGCTGTAGTCCTCCAGGGTGCTGGCGGCCATCAGGCTGTTGCCGACCGGGGTGTTGAGTTCGTGGGCGATGCCGGCGACCAGCGAGCCCAATGCCGCGAGTTTTTCGCTCTGCACCAGTTCGTTCTGCGCGTGCTGCAGGGTGCCCATCGCCTTGCTCAATTCCACGTTGCTGCGGCTCAGCGCTTCGGTGCGCTCATTGACCCGTTGCTCCAGGCTGGCGTTCAGCTCGCGGTAGGCCAGCTCGGCGCGTTTCTGCTCGGTGACGTCGATATCCATGCTGACGAACTGCTGGCTGCCGTCCGCGGCCGGGATGCTGAAGGTGGTGGTCAGCACATAGATATGCCGATCGGGGCTGAGCTTCAACTCGCTGAGATAAGGGCCGACCGGGATGCCTTTGGCCGCCTCACCGAGGCTGGCGAGAAACATCGCTTGCTGGCCGGGGGTGTGGAACAGCTGATCGAGGGTTTTGCCCAGCGCATCCTCGCGGGCGATACCGTAGATGTTCTCGCTGGCATGGTTCCACAGCAACACGCGGCCATCGGCATCGAACCAACGCACCGCGACGTTGGGCGTGTATTCCAGCGTGGCGAGCAGGCGGTCCTCGCTTTCGTGCAGGCTCTCTGCGGTATCGAGCAGCGCCTGTTCGCGCTCATGGATGGCCGCAACCATGCGTTGCAGGCTGCTGCGCAGGGTATTCAGCTCGCGGATATGGCTGCTTTCCATGGGCAGGTCGTAGTTGCCGTTGGCGATTTCGCCGACGTGCCGGGTGAACTGCGAGATGCGCCGCGCCAGCGACCAACTGGTGCTGCCGGCGATCACCAGGGCCGCGGCCAGGGCCAGGCCGAAAGCGATCAGGATGCGCCGCCAGGTGATGTCGATCAGTTCGTGGGCGAGCTGCTGCGGTTGCGCCACCAGCACCTGCCAGTCCGGGCCCTCGACCTGGCGCGCCAGGCCGAGCAGTTGCTCGCCGGCGAAGCTGAAGGCGCGCACCGAAGGGTCGCGCAGCACTTGCAGGTGGCCGAGGTTGAGTTGCTGGCCGGCCTGGGTGTCCTGGGAGTCGGCGATCAATTGGTGTTGGCGGTCGAGGATGAGGATCTGCAGGCTGCCGTCCTGGCTCAACTGGCGCGCCAGTTCGGGCAGCGGGCTGATCGCCACTTCGCCGACCAGGATGCGCTGGTCCACCGGCTGGGCGAGGGCCACGGCGAGGCGTGCGCTGATGGTCGACAGAAAACTGTTGGACCACACGCTTTGCCTGCTCGCTTGTGCCTGGCGGACGAAGTCGCGGGCGGAGATATCCAGGCCGAACAGGTTCTGGCGCAGCCCACGCTTGCTCGCGGGCAGGCCGATGGCATCGACCCGGCCGTCGTTGTCGGTGAGGTAGATGGCTTCGTAGAAATCCGAAGTGTCGGCATAGGTATCGAGCAGGGTCTGGATTTGTGCCGAGTCGAGTTGCGGATTGTTGAGGAACAACGCGGCCAGAGAGCCGAGCTCGCGGTTGGCGATGTTGAAGTGCCGTTCCAATTGGCGCGCGATCGAGTCGGCGGCGAAACCCTGGCGGGTTTCCACGTCCTGCAGCATCAGCGGTTCGTAATACAGGCGGAACAACAAGCCCAGGGTCAGCACCGGAATGCAGGCGACCAGCACGAAACGGCTGGCCAGGGTCAGCAACAGCGGGCGGCTGCGGCGCCGCTTAGTCGAGGCTGCGGAAGCGACCATCGCGTACCACCATGGGATAGAGACGGTTATTGCTGTCGCCGAAATCGTCGAAGACGATCGGCCGCTGCAAGCCCTCGAATTTACGGATGCGCAGCAAGGCCTGCTTGGGTTGTTCGCCGGGCAAGCGTTGGCGTAGGGCCGAGATCAATACGCGGGTGGCGTTGTAGGTGGTGATCGCCGCCGTGTCGACGCCCTGGTTGAAGCGGGCCTGGTAGTGCTGTTCGAATTCGAGGAATTCGTTCGATTGGTCGTTCAGGTCGAAAGCCTGCGCCGTGAGGATGCCTTCCACCGCGCGTCCGCCCATTTCCAACAGGGCGTCGGCCGCGGCCCAGCCCGGCGTGGCGAGTTTGATCTGCGGGTTGCGTTGGCGCAAATGGGTGGCCAGCAGGGCGGTATCCAGGGCGCTGCTGATCACCACCACCGCGGCGGGTTGGTTGGCCAGGGCGCGTTGCGCCAGGTCGACGAAATCGGTGTCGCGGTCGCGGCTGAACTCCACCACCAGGTCCACCTCGCCGCCGGCTGCGCGCAAATGGCCGGTGAAGTCGGCGAGCCAGGGGCGGGTGAAACTGTGGTTGCTCAGCTCGACGATCACGTTGACCCGCTGCACGCCGTATTGTCGCTGCAGGTGGGTGACGATATCGCGGGCGTCCGGGTTTTCGTGGCTGAGGATGCGGAAGAACTGGTCGTCGCGCCCTGCCAGCAAGGGGCTCAGCGGTGTGCCGCCCATCAGCAGGATGCCGGCCGCGGTGAACTGCGGGGCCAGTTGTTCGGCGATGGTGCTGGTCATGGGCCCCAGCGCGGCATCCACCCGGGTGGCGATCAACTCCGCCGCCATTTGCTTGGCGCGCTCAGGGTCGGAGGCGTCGTCGCGAAACAGCAGCTCGATGTGCCGGCCCTGGATACCGCCGCTGGCGTTGGCCTGTTCGACGGCCAGTTGCATGCCGTTGCGCCCGGCGATGCCCAGGCTGGCGCTGGGGCCGGAGACATCGACTATCACTCCCAGGCGAACGGGTGGCTGCTCGCGGGTTTCGTTGTCGCAGGCGGCCAGCAGCAGGCCGGCGCAGATAATCAATACGCCAAGCGGTCGGTGGGGTGGGGCGGTCGTGATCATGGCCATTGCGCACAGCTATCGGGTGAGTGGGCACAGGCACCGCCGCAAACGTGCGGGCGGGCCGCCGGTAGAGCCGCGTGCGCCCGGCTCGCCGACCGGGCGTCCGCCGCGTTCAAGCCTTGCCGGCGTCGATATAACTCAGCAGCGCCGCCAGTTCGAGCGGTTTGGCGAACAGGTAGCCCTGGCCTTCGTGGCAGCCCATTTGCTTGAGTACGCTGGCCTGGGTTTCCTGTTCGATGCCTTCGGCGATCAGCTCCAGTTGCAGGCTGCGGCCGAGCTGGACGATGGTTTCCACGATGCGCCGGCTGCCATCGCTTTGCTCCATGTGGCGAATGAAACTGAGGTCGATCTTCAAACGGTCGACATTCAATTGCTCGAGGTAACTGAGCGAGGAGAATCCGGTGCCGAAATCGTCGACGGCGATGCTCACGCCGAGCTGCTTGATGCGGTCGAGCAGGTCGATCATGAAATCGGCTTCGAGCATGGCCACCGACTCGGTGATTTCCAATTCCAGAAGCTCTGGATCGACGCCGCTGTCGTCGAGCGCGCGCGTCAGGGTGTCGAGGAAATCGGGCTGACGGAACTGCGCCACCGACACATTGACCGCCATGCGCAGCTTCAGGCCGCTGTGCTGGTTGATCCGTTGCAGGTCGCGGCAGGCGCTACGCAGCACCCAGTCGCCCAGGGCCACGATCAGCCCGGAGCTTTCCGCCAGGGGGATGAACTGCGCCGGCGAGACGAACTGGCCGTCGTTCTTGCGCCAGCGCAAAAGCGCTTCCATACCGATCAGTTGGCGCGTGCTCAGACACACCTGGGGCTGGTAAACCACGAACAGTTGCTCGTGCTCGAAGGCGCTGCGCAAATCCTGCAATAGCTGCACGCGGGCGCGGGTTTCCATCTCCATGGCGCGGGTGAAATGGCTGATCTTGCCGCGCTCGTGTTGTTTGCCGTGCTTGAGCGCGATATTCGCCGCCTTCAGCGCCTCGCTGCCGTTGCCGTCGATCTGATCCAGGCAGGTCAGGCCGATGGTGGTGGTCAGGTTCTGACTCAGCTGGGCGAAGCACAGCGGTTGGCGGAACAGCGTGCCGAGGGTGTCGGCATTGGCCACCTGGTTGCTCGCGAGAATGCCGAACACATCGCCGGCCACCCTTGCCAGCAGGGTGCCGGCCGGCAGCTCCTGCTGCAAGCGCTCGACCACCGCGGCGAGCAGGGCGTCGCCGTGCTGGTGGCCGAGGGTGTCGTTGAGTTCGGAGAAGCCGTCGATGTCGATCAGCGCCAGGGTGCTGTCGCCGGGGTTGGCGCCGGCCAGGGCGGAATCCAGGGCGTTGATCAGCGCCAGGCGGTTGGGGATGTGTAGCAATTGATCGTTATAGGCGTGATCCTTGAGCTGGCTGAGCAACAGCACGTTGTCCAGGGTGACGATGATATTGCTGCAGAACACTTCCAGCAGCTGCCGGTCCAATTCGCTCAGCGGCCGTTCGGTTTGCAGGTAGGCGGCCATATGGTTATGGCCCTGGCCGGGGAAGAACAGGGTGGTCGAATGGCTGCCGAACAGATTGCGGCGTTCGTTCAGGGTCTGGCTCAGCGCCTGGGCGACGGCCTGGTTGGGTAGCTGATCGAGTTGCTTGTCGATGCAGTCGGTCAGGCTGCCGGCAGCGGCCACGATCAAGGCATGGTCGGGCGACGATTGGTGATCGTAGGCGCACACCACGCCCTCGGGCGGCAGGCCGAACAGGCCGCAGATCTGGGTGATGATACCGGCGGCGAACTCGCTCACGCCTTGGCGCGCGAGCAGGTGGCTGCTGGCGCGGATCACCATGCCCAGGCCGCGCCTGCTGGTATTGATGGTGTGGATCTGGTCGTAGCTGCGGATCGCCGCGGTCAGCGCGGTGTACAGGCGGTTGCGGGTCAGCTCGGACTTGGTCTTGTAGTCGTTGATGTCGTAGTCGCGGATCGCCTCCATCTCCGGGGCGTAACCGGGCTGGCCGGTGCGCAGGATGATCCGCGCTTCGCTGTTGTGCAGTTCCTCGCGGATGCGCCGCACCAGGTGCAGCCCGGCGTGTTCCGACTCCATCACCACATCCAGCAGAATCACCGCCACCTGGGTTTGTTCGTTCAATATGTCGATGGCTTGGGTTGCCGAATAGGCATGCAGGAAATGGAGGGGGCGACCGAGGATCTCGGTATTGGCCAGCGCGAAGCAGGTGGACTGGTGCACGTCCTGGTCGTCGTCGACGATCAGCACATACCAACAGGGCCCTGCATCGCTCTCTTCTTCAGAGCGGGCTTCATCGTCGAAAGAGAACAGCTCGTCTTCTGCTGAATCGCTCATCTGTCGGCCTTGTAAGTTAGGGGTACGTCCGCTCCGGCCTTGGCGGCTAACAGGCCGTTGAAAAACTACCTGCGTTGGCCCTCTTGATAAAAGAGAGGGGGCGTTAAAAACAGGCTCGGCAAGCCGCTTGCGGCTAACGCGCTTCAGCGCGG
>CBIHQF010000127.1:0-8545 GCA_966211665.1 uncultured Pseudomonas sp.
GCTGCTGAAATAAATGCTGAGCGCCAGCAGTTGGCTGCCTTTTTATCCGGTGCCAAACAGTTGAATTGTCTCAAGGAAACTGCCGAGGGGCGCGCGGTTTATCTCATGGAAGACAACAGGGTGGTCCTCAAGCTCAATCGTCTGAAGGGCTTGAGAAGACGGACGGTGAAACACCTGGGGTTGTTCGGTGGTGGGCGGCATTACTGCCTTACCAATGAACTAGCTAATCTTCGCCGTCTGTCGGGCAGCAACCTCGTTCCGCAGGTGTACGGTTTTGGCCGCCAACGGCGTGGCTTGTTGTGTGACGAGTTTCTTTTGATTCAATACTTCAGTTCGATGCAGACGATCGATGAGTTTATGAGGCAGTATCCGGATCGTCTGGAATGGGTGCTTGATAAAGTCGTTGATCTGTTTCATTGCATGCTCGTTGATGGGTTTGTTCACTTGGATCCGCATCCTGGGAATATTCTTCTGGATGAGACCGGGCGAATGTGTTTTATCGATTTCGAATGCTGTTCTTTCGATACGTCTGACCACAGTTTCGTTTTGGCATTTTCCCTCGGTTATTTTTATCATTTTTGGTTCTTCCGGTTTATCGAAGAGGCACATTACGACCAGATAATTCTCCATCATTTGGCTAAACGAGACAGGTCGAGACTCAATGTACGGTTTTTTGCTGTTTACCAGCGCTTTAAACAGGCGAAGGTTAGTCGGAGAAAACGCTATGATTGCCTTCGGTCGCCTAAGTATCGTCGGGAATTCGAAGATGCTTGCGGCGTGACGCCAGAGATTGCGCAAAAATTTAGCACGATCGCGCAGCAATGGGCGTAGGTAGCGCATGAAAGTCGCAGTAGCTTTTTTCGGGATACCCCGTAACAGCTCGATCTGTTTTCCTTCCATCGAGCAGAATATCTATCGATGCCTGCCGGATCACGCTCAGGTTGAATCTTTTTACCACCTGTACGAGCCTCAGATGGTCAGTAACCCGCGTTCCGGTGAGCATGGTTTCATAGACGAATTCAATTATCGGAATTTTGCGCTCATGACCGGGACCCGTGAGGTGGCTGGGGGCTGCCTGAAGCGTTGGAGGTTTGATGAGATCAAGCAGTACGGAGATGTATGGAAGGACGACTTCAAGTCCTTGTCCAATCTGGTACATCAACTGAATTCTCTGTACGCCGTAACAGAGCTGGTCGAGGGGTTCGATCCTGATGTCGTACTTTTCGTGCGCCCCGACTTGTTCTATCACGACGCGCTGCCCGCCTTTGTGCTGAACGCTTGTGTATCGCAAGGCGGCGCTGTTTATATTCCTCACTGGCAATGGTGGAACGGTCTGAATGACCGTTTTGCTGTCTGTGGACGTGATGCTTACGGTGCGTATGGTCGTCGGGCACAGCTCATGTCCTCGTTCTGCATACGGCAGCGGCGTGGGTTGCATGCCGAGCGGCTGTTGCGTTTCTCCATGGCGCAGGCTGGGGTATCGCTACGTACTCTTGATATGCGGGCTTCTCGGGTTCGATTGAATGGACAACTGGTCGAGGAAACCTTTTCCCCCGTGCATTCAATGGGGCGTCGGGAGAATCGCTTCGTGCTGCCGATGGCTCGTTTGCGCACGCGATTGGATAAACTACGTTATCAGCGGAGCGATACGTCCCGCTGATTTATGGAAATACTTTAATGCTAAGGGTTCTGCTGCTGGTACAAAAAGAACAGCGCGTCATGCTCGATCGCTTGTATGAAGGTATCGCGCAGTGCTGTGAATGCGACGTGCGTTGGTTGGGGCGCGAGGAGCAGGCCGATTTGAAGGGCTATTTTTCCGAGCATGTACGTGCGCAGGATTATGATCGCATCGTCTTTTTCATACGATTCAAACAGGAAATCCGCCAGGTTCGCTTTATTCGCAGCGTACCGAATCTGGTGGTGCTGGAGCACGACGCTTACCAGAACTACATCCCTTGCAAGTACACCGGGAAGTTTAGCGCCCATTACCGGCGCTTGCCGTGGGTACGGGTGATCAGTTCGGGTTTCGTGGTCAGCGAGCGGCTTCGGCACGAAGGTGTCGATGCGGTCTTCGTTGCCAAGGGCTATGACCAGGCGTTCCTGCGGGACTTGGGGCTGGAACGGGATATCGAACTGGCATTCGTCGGCAGCACGAAGAGTGGCGCGTATAGTGAGCGCAAGGCGCTTCTGGACGAGTTGGGGAAAGTCGAAGATCTGGTGGTGACGCGCACCAACTCCGGTGAGGATTACCGGAACATGCTCAACCGCATCCGTTTCTTCGTCAGTGCCGATGTCGGCATGGGCGAGTACATGATCAAGAACTTCGAGGCCATGGCCTGCGGCTGCGTATTGTTCGCGTGGGATCAGGGCGAAGCGGAAAATCAGGCGTTGGGGTTCGTCGACATGGAAAACCTGGTGCTTTACCGAAGTCTCGATGAGCTGCGAAGCAAACTCAGGATACTGCGGTCCGATCCGGCGCTGGTCGCCCGCATCGCTTTTGCGGGCCGGACGCTGGCCGAGCAGCAATACACGTTCTCGCAGATCGGGCGGCGTATCGTCCAGGCGCTGGATAAGCCATTGCGTGAGCGCCCGCCGATGGGGCTGCTGTGTCGACTGCGCCTGTGCTGGGGAGGCTAAGTGAGCACACGTATTCGCTTGCTGATACCCTACTTTGGTCGCTGGCCGTTCTGGATGCCGTTTTTCCTGCAGACCTGCAAATGGAATCCCGACATTGACTGGCTGTTTTTCACCGACTGTGGAACGCCGGACAGTCTTCCGGATAACGTGCGGATCGCGCCGATGTCCTTTGCCGACTACTGTCAGTTGGTCAGTGAGCGTCTTGGCCTATCGTTCACGCCAAAAAGCGCTTACAAGCTCTGCGATATCAAGCCCGCGCTGGGATATCTCCATGCAGAGCACCTGGAGGGCTTCGACTTCTGGGGATTCAGCGATATCGATCTGGTCTATGGCGATCTGCGACGGTATTTCTCCGAGGAGCGGCTCGCCAAGTACGATCTGATCTCCACTCATGCACGCAGGGTTTCCGGACATCTCTGCTTGCTGCGCAACAACCAGCGTATGCGCGAAGCATTCATGCAGGTCCCTGGGTGGCAGGTCTGTTTCGAGGATCCGGAGCACCGCGCCTTCGACGAAGCTGCATTCAGCCGATTGTTTATCCGCCGCAAGAACTGGCCTGAAGGGCTTCGGCGCGTTGCCGATCGATTCAACCCGTGGCGTCGATGTAGCGAGTTCAACGAGGCGTTCAGTACCCCGCATGCGCGTGTTCCTTGGCTCAGCGGTGGTTTCGACTTCCCCGAGTGCTGGACCTGGAGTGCAGGGCAATTAACCAATAACCGGGATGGCTCGCATGATTTCCCGTATTTCCATTTCATAACCTGGAAAAACGCCAAGTGGTCGGGCCGCCCTCCGGAGTCGCTCATGCAGCCTATGGACCTCGCCTCGCAGCCAGCATGGTGCGTTACCGAGCAGGGATTCCTGCCTTCTGACTGGGCATGTGCTTCGACCGAAACCCAAGTGAGTGCCGATGGCTCGCTTTAGCCTGGGAGCGATCATGCTGGAGTACACAGCTTGAGTATCATCAGCATCGTGTGGTCATCGGGCAAGGCGCATGCATCGATCCATAAGGTTCACGAACAGATTCTGTCGCTCGTGGCTGACCAAGGTGATGTTCATACCTGGATGTTGCAGGGCCCGGAGCATAGGGCGCGGCCGGGCTGCGGCCAGTCGCTGTACTGGCGCTTGAGCGCGCGGGCACTCAAAGGGCGAGGTGTCTGGAAGCCGTTACAGTGGTGGGTGCAACGTCGCTTCGCCCGCGAGATCGACCGGGCCGGCCCGCGCGCGCTACTGCTCGATGGCATTGGGGTGGCACGGCTGATCCTGCCAGTGGTGGCCAGGCTGCACGCCCCCGAATTACAGGTAATCGTCGTATTTCACGGGCAGAGTCGTATTAGGGGGAGCGATCCCATGCTGTTCAGCGCACTCCCTGCGCATCGCCTGAGATTGGTCGCGGTCTCTGAAGCACTCGCCCAATCCCTAAGTAGGAAGCTGGGGAGGACGGTATCCGCTATGCGAACCGCCATGAATCCGTATTCGTTCAAGCGGGCGCTTGTATCCCGCGAGGAGGCCAGGGCAAGGTTGGGCGTTGACAACGCCTGTACCCTCTTGGGCGCAGTGGGGCGACTGGTTGAAGAAAAAGGCTTTCTAGCGATGCTCGATGTGCTGAGTGTGTTGTCGCGCACTCGGGACGATCTACACCTTGTGCTCATAGGTGAGGGTGAGCAGCGGCCTGGATTGGAGGAGCGTATTCGGTGCTTGGGTCTGGAGACAAAGGTAACGCTGGCGGGGCATCGTCAGGACGCCGCACGGCTGTACCAGGCGTTCGATGTCATGCTGATTCCGTCCCGTAGCGAGGGGCTGGGGCTGGTGCTTCAGGAGGCGGTGATGGCTCGTGTGCCCGTGGTTTCCAGCAATCTCCCGGTTTTCGTAGAGCAGTTGGGTCCCAGCGGCGTTTATGTCTCGCCAAGTGATGTTTCCGGTTGGGTGGCCGCCATTGAGCAGGTGCTCGATTCGGATCGCCAGTTGCTGGCTAGCGTTCAGGACCGCCAACTCGCGCCGCAGGATGCCTGGGATCAGTTCTGCAACGGTTACGCCGGGTTGCTCTCTGACGGCTCTGACCCGGTCAAGGCCTCGTAGAACCGCGAAAACGGAAATTCGTTCTGCAGTTTTTCCCGCTGCAGGTATCGGCTGAAGTGCGCCAGATTGCGCCTGACCATGTGGTTGGGTAGCGGCCTGCCCAGGAAACGCATGTCTGCGATGTCGATCAGCCCCAGCGAGCCCTCGGGAGTGAGGACGATATTGCCCAGATGCAGAGAACGGAAGTAGACGCCCTTGCGGTGCAACTCTTGTACGAAGCGGATCAGCCCAGGCAGGATCGGCGCCCAGTTAAACTCGGGTAGCATGGCGAGTTGAGTCAATGACCTGCCCGGCAGGGGGGCATAGAGCACCGCGCTGAGTGATTTGTCCGGCAGTTCGTACAGCGCCTGGACCTTCATGGTGGCGATGTCCAGCGCCTGGAGGCGTTCGGCATTGTCGGCGAAGCGGCGCGAATAAGGACGCAGGAGCGCGGAGGAAAGCCAGCGCTTGCGGCGAAATATCTTCAAAAACTGACCATTTTCAAGCTGCAGGACCTTAGGACCCCGGCCGTCTGCCTCAAGAACCGCCGCATTATGGGTGAGCTGTTGCAAGTCTCGCTGGCATAATTGGCTTACGTGCATCGTAGAGAAGGCCTTAAACAGTGTGCGGACGTCGAGCAGGGCGTTCATTCTAACATCGCTGGTACTGGCGCATTTTGCTTGTTTTCTGAAGGGGTTATATGGATAGCCGTCGCTTGGGACTGGCCTGGTTAACGTTGGGTCTGTTCTGGTTTTTGCTTGGCATCACGTGGATTTCAACGACGAAGCTATACCAGCAAGGTTTGATCGTTCTGTTTTGGCTGCCGGCCATATGGCTGTCATGGTCGCAACGCAAGTTTCTGCGCGGCGTCTGGCGGCTCGAAAAGCCGCTCGTGGCAGCATTGCTCGCTCTGGTCGTATGGGCAGCAATCAGTGTGTCCTGGAGCGCTGCCGAGGAGCCTGCGCGCGAAGCCAAACGGCTGATCTATGTCCTGCTTTTCTTGCTGGGCCTGATGTTGCTGGCGGGGCTGCCGTCGCGCATGGTCTCGGTGCTGCAGTGGGCAGGTTTCGGGCTGGCACTTGCTGCCCTGGCAGCCCTGATTCAGCACTACGGTTTCGAGAATAAGCCATGGAGATGGCGGGCTCAGGGGTTCGGCCTGCTCGACCATCCGATCATTGGCGGCTACGTCTTTGGGATGGCCTTGATTTGGTGGTCCTGCTTGCCGCCTAGACGGACAGCGCTGCGGCTGGCCTGGGCGGCCGGTTTGTTGATGCTGTTTACCTTCACTGTGATGACACAGAGCCGTGGAGTATGGGTTGCGCTGTTGGTGAGCGTGCTGTTGATGCCGATTTGGCGTGCCGGGCGTGCCGGCTTGATCATGGCCGTGCTGCTGCTGGTCGCGGCGCTCGTCGGTTACTGGCTGTTTGGCCATTATGTGGTTGCCAGGGGCACGTCCTATCGTCCCGAAATCTTCGCTGCCAGCCTCGGGATGATCGCTGACAAGCCCTGGCTGGGCTTAGGGCTTGGAAGCGAGTATCGGGTCGAGGCGCTGGGACGCATGTTCGATCACGCGCACAACCTGTTTACCCATGTGGCCTTGGAACTCGGGCTGCCAGGTCTCATTCTCTGGCTGGCGGTCTGGGGCCGCAGCTTCGTCATCGCCGTGCGCGAGCGCGGCACTGTTATTGGCAGTATGTTGATAAGCTTGGTGTTGTTCAGCACCATGGCGCTGTTGTTCGATGGTGCGAATCTCTGGGATTCCCCACGGCCAGAGTGGTTCTTGACCTGGCTACCGGTGGGCTTGGCGCTGGGGCTGGCGGCGGTGCCAGCGCCCGCAGAGTGTTACCATCCCCGTCCTTCGACGCGCGAGTTGCATGCTCCTATGAGTGGCTCACCCCTGAAAGCCGACACGGCCACCAGCCTAAGTATTTACCTGCGGTTGCTGCGCTATGTGGTCCCCTACTGGAAGCTGTTCGCAGTCAGCCTGTTTGGCTTCCTGATATTTGCCTCCACCCAGCCGATGCTCGGCTATATCCTCAAGTTCTTCGTTGACGGGTTGAACCACCCGGATGCCAGTTTCTTCGCGCAAGTGCCCTATCTTCGGGATCAGGCGTGGTTGGCCGAGTTGAAGCTGCTGCAGGCCGTTCCGTTGCTGATCGTGCTCATTGCCTTGTTACAGGGCATTGGCTCGTTCCTCGGTAATTACTTCCTTGCGCGCGTGTCACTGGGGCTGGTGCATGATCTGCGCGTGTCGCTGTTCAACAACCTGCTCGTGTTGCCCAACCGCTATTTCGACAGCCACAACTCTGGTCATCTGATTTCGCGTATCACGTATAACGTGACGATGGTCACCGGGGCGGCGACGGATGCGATCAAAGTGGTGGTGCGCGAGGGGATGACAGTGGTCTTCCTGTTTGCCACGTTGCTGTGGATGAACTGGAAGCTGACCTTGGTCATGGTGGCAATCCTGCCGGTCATTGGCGTGATGGTTTCCAGCGCCAGTAAGAAATTCCGCAAACAGAGCAAAAAGATTCAGGTTGCGATGGGCGACGTCACCCACGTGGCTTCCGAGACCATTCAGGGCTACCGCGTGGTGCGCAGCTTCGGCGGCGAAGCGTACGAGCAGACCCGGTTTCTGGGGGCGAGCCTGGACAACACCGGTAAACAGCTGCGCATGGTCAAGACCAATGCGGTTTACACGCCAACCTTGCAGTTGGTGATCTACAGCGCGATGGCGGTGTTGATGTTCCTGGTATTGTACATGCGCGGCGATGCCTCGGCGGGTGATCTGGTCGCCTACATTACCCTTGCCGGTTTGCTGCCCAAGCCGATTCGGCAGCTTTCGGAGGTGAGTTCCACCATCCAGAAGGGTGTTTCCGGTGCCGAAAGCATTTTCGAGCAATTGGATGAGTCGCCTGAAGTCAACACTGGCACGTTCGAGCGCGAGAAAGTGAACGGGCGACTGGAGGTCAACGATCTGAGCTTCGTTTACCCAGGGACCGACAAGCAGGTGTTGCACGACGTCAGTTTCACCGTCGAGCCGGGGCAGATGGTGGCGCTGGTCGGGCGCTCGGGGAGCGGCAAGTCGACCCTGGCCAACCTCGTTCCGCGTTTCTACCACCATGACCGTGGGCAGATCCTGCTCGACGGAGTGGAGATCGAGGACTACACCCTGCGCAATCTGCGTCGGCACATCGCCTTGGTCACCCAACAGGTCACGCTGTTCAATGACACGGTCGCCAATAATATCGCTTATGGCGATCTGGCGGGTGCGCCCTTGGAAGATATCCAGCGCGCGGCCCGCGACGCTTATGCCGATGAGTTCATTCAGCAGATGCCTCAGGGCTACGACACCCCCGTCGGTGAGAATGGCGTGCTGCTTTCCGGTGGTCAGCGCCAGCGCCTGGCAATTGCCCGCGCGCTATTGAAAAACGCACCGGTTCTGATTCTGGACGAAGCTACCTCGGCGCTGGATACCGAGTCCGAGCGGCATATCCAGGATGCTCTGGACCATGCAATGACGGGGCGCACGACGCTGGTCATCGCTCACCGGCTGAGCACGATCGAGAAGGCGGACCTGATCCTGGTCATGGAGCAAGGCCGCATCATCGAGCGCGGCACCCACGCTCAGCTGCTCTTGGCCAATGGCGCCTATGCCCGGTTGCACGAGACACAATTCAAGGGCGACGAGCCAGCCTTGCGTCGTTGACTCTCGATGCCCAGCCTCCTCAACCATGGCTGAGGAGGCTGGGCGGTTCGTCATGTTATGATCCTCGGCGTTTTGCCGCTCCGGAGTGTCCATGAAGCTGTCCATGCCCCGTTTCGACCAAGCCTCCGTACTGGTGGTTGGCGA
>CBIHQF010000128.1:0-8529 GCA_966211665.1 uncultured Pseudomonas sp.
TGTGACCTACCTGTTGATGCCTTTCGCCGCCTGGCTGGTGGCTGGTAGCTGCAAATTTCTCATCAACTGTATCCGCAGCCGGCGCCTGGCTTTCGACCTGATCGGCTATGGCGGCTTGCCCAGCAATCACAGCGCGATCGTCGGCGGCATGGCCTGCCTGATAGCCCTCAAGGAAGGCATCGAGCACCCGGCATTCGGCGTCGCGCTGAGCCTGGCCTTTATCGTCATGCTGGATGCCAGCAGCCTGCGCCGCCAGGTCGGACGTCAGGCCGAAGCGCTCAACCGCCTCGCTACGGAGGACGGTTGTGCCAAATTGCGGGAACGAATGGGCCATACCCCCCTCGAATTATTCGCCGGCTTAGCAGTCGGCGGGGCAACCGCCTGGGCACTGGATTACCTGCTCTGAAACTTTTCCGACACGCCTCCGCTCATAGCGTGGACATGCCGACGAACCTGGCGAGGATGGATATTCGCATGAAGCAACTCTTGGTTACCGGGCTCAGTGGTTTTGTCGGTCGTCATTTGCAGACATACCTGGCGCAAAGCTCCCAGGCGGATTGGCGCCTCCTGCAGCCGGGGCGCGCCGAGCTGTTGCAGCCCGATAGCCTGGATTCGATGCTCGCGCCGCAGTGCCCGCATGCGGTTATCCACTTGGCCGGGCAAACCTTCATTCCAGAGGCCTTTCGCGACCCCGCGCAGACGTTGCAGGTCAACCTGATCGGCACGCTCAATCTGTTGCAGGCGCTCAAGCGCAGGGGCTTCGCCGGCACCTTTCTCTACGTCAGCTCGGGCGATGTCTACGGGCAGGTGGCGGAGCACGCCTTGCCGATCGACGAAACCCTGGCGCCGCAGCCGCGTAACCCCTACGCCGTGAGCAAGGCCGCCGCCGAGCTGCTGTGCCGGCAATGGAGCCATGTCGAACCCTGGCGCATCGTCGTGGTGCGTTCGTTCAACCATATCGGCCCCGGTCAGGCCGAGTCGTTCGTGGTGTCGAACATGGCCAGGCAGATCGCCCGGGTGCGCCTCGGATTGCAGCCGCCCTGTCTGGAGGTGGGCGATATCGATGTAACCCGCGATTTTTTAGACGTACAGGATGTCATCGCGGCGTATTTGCTGTTGTTGCACAAAGGCCGAAACGGCGAGATCTACAACCTGTGTTCCGGGCGCGTGCGCCCCGTGCGCGAGTTGATCGTCGAGATGGCCGGCCTTGCCGAAGTGAATGTCGAGCTGGTGCAGGATCCGGCTCGCATGCGCAGGGCGGAGCAACGTCGGGTAGTGGGCAGTTCCGACAAGCTGCAAAGAGAAACTGGCTGGAAACCCGCAGTAAATATCACGGAAACCCTGCGCAGAGTGCTCTCTGACTGGGATGCGAGAGAACGATCACGATGAGTAAGAATGCACTGATTACCGGTATCACCGGGCAAGACGGCGCCTACCTGGCGAAATTGCTGCTGGACAAGGACTACCAGGTATATGGTCTTGTGGCGCGGCGCAGCAGCGATACGCGATGGCGCTTGCGCGAGCTGGGCATCGAATCGCGGATCACTTACCTGGAAGGCGACCTGGCCGATGCCAGTTCGGTACAGCGGGCGATCATCAGAGCCCGCCCCGACGAGCTGTACAACCTGGGCGCGCAGAGCTTCGTCGGCAGCTCCTGGGACCAACCGATCACCACCGGTGTGGTCGATGGGCTGGGGGTCGCCCATGTGCTCGAAGCGATTCGCCAATCCAGCCCGCACACACGCTTCTATCAGGCCTCGACGAGCGAAATGTTCGGTCTGATCCAGGCCGAGCGCCAGGACGAAAACACCCCGTTCTACCCACGCAGCCCCTATGGCGTGGCCAAGCTGTACGGCCATTGGATCACCGTCAATTACCGGGAAAGTTTCGGTCTGCACGCCTCCAGCGGCATCCTCTTCAATCACGAATCGCCGTTGCGCGGCATTGAGTTCGTCACCCGCAAGGTCACCGACGCGGTGGCGCGGATCAAGCTGGGCAAGCAGCGCCAACTGCATCTGGGCAATATCGATTCGCAGCGCGACTGGGGCTTCGCCGGCGATTACGTCGAGGCGATGTGGCTGATGCTGCAGCAGGACAAGGCCGACGATTACGTGGTGGCCACCGGCGTCACCACCACGGTGCGGGAAATGTGCCGCATCGCTTTCGCCCACGTGGAGCTCGATTACCTCAAGCACGTCGTGGTCGACCCGAAGTTTTTCCGCCCCGCGGAAGTGGACATCCTCCTGGGCAACCCGGCCAAGGCCGAGCGGGTGCTGGGCTGGGCACCGAAGACCAGCCTCGACAGCCTGATCCGCATGATGGTCGATGCCGACCTGAGGCGTGTGACAGGGGAGTAACCCATAACCCCATCCGGCGGCGCCCGTGCCGCCTGGAGAACCCCGGGTCGATCGATCTGCTGATATTCGAAGTAACAGAGCGGCCTCCCACCCGGATGACATCGTTCATTTCGACGATTGATACGGCAGGATTCAACAGTGACGGCAAGTATGGTTGGTGCGGTATGGAATTACCGCGGATTCGTTCTGGGCAGCGTCAAGCGCGAGTTTCAAACGCGCTATCGCAATTCCTTGCTGGGCGCGACCTGGACGATCCTTAATCCGTTATCGATGATCGTGGTCTACACGGTGATCTTTTCCCAATTGATGAGAGCCCGCCTGCCCGGCGTGGACAACAGCCTGGCCTACGGCATCTACCTGTGCGCGGGAATTCTCGCCTGGGGCTTTTTCGCCGAGGTGATCGGGCGCAGCCAGTCGGTGTTTCTGGAACACGCCAATCTGATCAAGAAGCTCGCCTTCCCGCGTATCTGTCTGCCGCTGATCGTGGTGCTGAATGCCGGGGTGAACTTCGCGATCATCCTCGCGCTGTTTTTCGGTTTCCTTCTGGTGACGAACAACTTCCCCGGCTGGGCGCTGCTCGGGATCGTCCCGGTATTGCTCGTGCAAACCGCGTTCTCCATCGGCCTGGGCATCATTCTCGGCGTGCTCAACGTGTTCTTCCGCGATGTCGGGCAGTTCGTCGGAATCTTTCTGCAGTTCTGGTTCTGGTTCACCCCCATCGTCTACCCGCTGTCGATTCTCCCCGAGGGCATTCAGCCGCTGATCGACCTGAACCCCATGGCGCCGCTGATCGCCGCGTATCAGGGCATCTTCGTCTACGGCCAATGGCCGGACTGGAACACACTCTGGCCGACCGCGTTGCTCGCCGCCGCGCTGTGCCTGTTGGGCATGCGCCTGTTCCGCAAACGTTCCGGTGAAATGGTGGATGAACTCTGATGGGCAGTATTCGCGTTAGCCAACTGGGCAAGGCTTATAAGCAGTACCCCACGCGCTGGTCGCGCCTGGCCGAATGGATGATTCCATTCTCGGCGCCGCGTCACCAACTGACCTGGGTGTTGCAGGACGTCTCCTTCTCGGTCGAGCCGGGCGAGGCGCTGGGCATCATCGGGGTCAACGGCGCGGGCAAAAGCACGCTGCTGAAGATGATCACCGGCACCACCCAGCCGAATGCCGGGCAGATCGAGATCCACGGCCGGGTAGCCGCGCTGCTCGAGCTGGGCATGGGTTTTCACCCGGACTTCAGCGGCCGGCAGAACGTTTTCATGGCCGGGCAACTGCTGGGCCTGAGCATGGAGGAACTGCATGCGCTGATGCCCGAGATCGAGGCCTTCGCCGAGATCGGCGAATACCTCGACCATCCCGTGCGCACCTACTCCAGCGGCATGCAGATGCGCCTGGCGTTCAGCGTGGCGACGGCGCGGCGGCCGGATGTGTTGATCGTCGACGAAGCCTTGTCGGTCGGCGACGCCTATTTCCAGCACAAGAGCTTCGATCGCATCCGCGCCTTCCGCAAAGCCGGCACCACCTTGCTGATCGTCTCCCATGACCGCCAGGCGATTCAGTCGCTGTGCGACCGCGCCATTCTCCTGGCCAGCGGCCGGCTGGCGCTGGAGGGCGCACCTGAAGAGGTGATGGATTTCTACAGCGCCATGCTGGCGGAAAAGGAACAACGAACGGTGCGCCAGGAGCGCCTGCCGGGCGGGCAGATCCGCACCATCTCCGGCACCGGCGAGGCCTGCTTCAGCGATGTGGCGCTGCTCAACGAGCAGGAGCAGCGCATCGAAGTCGTCTCGGTCGGCAGCCAGGTCACCTTGCAGGTGACGGTGGATATCAAGGTCGATATCAGCCGCCTGGTGCTCGGTTTCATGATCAAGGACCGCATGGGCCAGGCGATCTACGGCATCAACACCCATCGGCTCGACCGGGCCCTGGAATACCTGCGGGCCGGCGAGCGGGTGGTGTACCGCTTCGCTTTTCCGGCGCGGCTGGGCAAGGGCAATTATTCGATCGCCCTGTCGCTGTCGCGTTTCGATTCGCACCTGGATACCAATTACGAATGGCGTGATTTCGCCCTGGTATTCCATGTCATCAACACCGGGCGGCCCGACTTCGTCGGCTGCGCCTGGTTGGATTCGCAAGTCGCCATCGAGCGGTCGTCGTCTGCGGTTATTTCTTCTGCAATTGAGGAAGAACAGCATGCGCTTCCTGATTGAATGCACCTATGTCTACGAGCACCCGCAGGACAATTCCGGTATCCAGCGTGTGGTGCGCAACGTGATCAAACAGCTCGATAGCCTGCCGGGGGATGTCGAATGCGTGCCGGTGATGATGCACGGCGGGCAACTGTACCGGGTGCTGAGCCTGGCGCCGCTGAAACCGCAGAAACAGACGCCGATCCGCCAGGCGCTGATCATCCGCCTGGATCACGCGCGCAACCGCTATTGGTGGTGGCATTCGCGGCTCGAACGCGTGCGTCCGTTGCGCACCTCGCTCACCGTGCGGCGCGCCTTGTTCCTGCTGTGCAAGTTGCTCAGCCTGATGATCACCGTGCCGCTGCGTGGCTTGCTCTGGCTCAACCGTAACTCGCGGCCGGCGCCGGAGCGCGCGGTGTCGTTGCAGGTCGAGGACGGCGATCAGCTGTTGTTGCTCGACTCGTCCTGGCACGCCGATTTCTTCGAGTTGGCCGAACGCCTCAAAGGCCGAGGGGTGGGCATCGTCTCGGTGATCTACGACCTGATTCCGCTGACCCATCCGCAGTTCTGCGACGCCGGCCTGGTCAAGGTGTTCGACCGCTGGTTCGACTGGATCGCGCGGACCGCCGACGGCTTCATGGCGATTTCCAAGACCACCAGCGAACAGGTCGAGCGCGAACTGCAGTGGCGCCTCGGCGTGCAGGAGGCCAGCCGGCGCTGGCACGGATACTTCCACCTCGGTTGCGAGCTGGACCTGACCCGTGCCGACGAGCCGCTGTATCCCGCCTTGCGCCGGGTGTTCGGCAAGCGCGAGCCGGAGTACCTGATGGTCAGCACCATCGAGCCGCGCAAGAACCACGCCTATCTGCTCGACGCCTTCGACCGCCTTTGGGCGCAGGGCTCCACGGCGCGCCTGTGCATCATCGGCAAGGTCGGCTGGAAGTGCGATGCGTTGATCGAGCGGATCCACAAGCATCCGTTGCACGGCAAGCGCCTGTTCATGTTCAACCGGATCAACGACCGCAGCCTGGAATATGCCTATTCCCATGCGCGCGCCCTGGTGTTTCCGTCCCATGCCGAAGGTTTCGGTTTGCCGCTGGTCGAGGCGATGCAGCGCGGGCTGCCGGTGATGGCCAGCGATATCCCGGTGTTTCGCGAGGTGGGCGGCGACTTCATGGCGTATTTCGATCTGGCCGATCCGCACTCGCTGGTCGAGCGGATCCAGGCGTTCGAAAGCTCGGGGCGGTTCCCGGCCGTACGGCCGGTGGTCGAGTGGCAGTGGGTGGATTGGAGCGGCGCGGCCAGGCAGTTGGTCGCGGGAACCTTGAGCGGTCTGCAGCGGGCCACGTTGGCGCCCGCACCTGCCAAGGCGCCACTCTATGCGGATTGCCCTTAACGCACGGATTCTGCAAGCGCCGCGCACCGGCATCGGCCAATACCTGATCGAACTGATCGCCGCGCTGCGCGCCGACCCGCGGATCGAGTTGGAACTCTTTCATGGCTGGGGCTGGAGCCGCGAAGTGCCGCGCGCGGCCTTGCCCGGTTACAGCCGCTGGGCCGGGTGGGCCAAGCAGGTTCCGGGTGCTTATCGCATCCGTCGGGCGCTCGATCAGCAGCGTTTCGCGCGTGGCGCGCGTTGCCGCGGCACCGAGCTCTATCACGAGCCGAGTCTGTGGCCGCTGGATTTCGCCGGGCCGATGGTGATGACCCTGCATGACCTGACGCACCTGCATTACCCGCACACCCAGCCGCCCGACCGCCTGGCGGAGATCGAGCGGCGCATCGGCCCGGCGCTCGAACGGGCGCAATGCATTCTCACCGACTCGCAGTTCGTCGCCGATGAAATCAGCCGGCACTACGGCGTGGCCACCGCGCGTTTGCAGATCGCGCCCCTGGGCTGCGCCGAGCGTTTTCATCCGCGCCCAGCCCACGAACTGCATGAAAGCCTGGCGGCCTTCGGCCTGCAGCCGGGCGCTTATCTGTTATGCGTCGGCACCCTGGAGCCACGCAAGAACCTGAGCCAGGTGCTGCGCGCCCATGCCTTGTTGCCGGCGGCCGTGCGTGCGCGTTTCCCGCTGATAGTCGCAGGCATGGCGGGCTGGCGCGGCGAGGATTTCGCCGTGGATCTGCGGCGCGCCTTGGCCAGCGGCCAGGTGCGTCTGCTCGGTTATCAGCATGACCGGGCGTTGGCCGAGCTGCTGGCCGGCGCGCGAATGTTGTTGTTTCCATCGCTGTACGAGGGCTTCGGTCTACCCGTGCTGGAAGCGATGGCCAGCGGGGTGCCGGTGGTACTGGCGCCCCGCGCCGCATTACCCGAAGTGGCCGGTGAGGCCGGGGTGTATATCGAACCCGGGGATGATCGGAGTTGGTGCGAGGCGGTTCTGCGCTTGATCGAGGACCCGGCGTATTGGCAGGCGCGCCGCGCCTGCGGTTTACAACGGGCACAGCGCTTCAGTTGGAAGCGCTGCGCGACTCACACGATTGCCGCCTACCGAAAGGCCTTGGAGCACTAGATGCGCGTACTACATTTGTTCAAAACCTATCTGCCGGAAACCGTCGGCGGTATCGAACAGGCGATCTACCAGATCTGCCAGAGCGGCATTGCCCACGGTATCGAAAGCCATGTGCTGACCCTCAGCGCAAAACCCGAACCGCGCGACCTGATGCTCGCCAATCATCAAGTGCACCGCGCCAAGCTGGACGTGCAAATCGCCTCCACGGGTTTTTCCTATAGCCTGTTCAGACGCTTCAAGGCATTGGCGGCCGAGGCCGATGTGATCAACTACCACTTCCCCTGGCCCTTCATGGATGTGCTGCACTTCGCCGCGCAAATCCGCAAGCCGACGGTGGTCACCTACCATTCGGACATCGTCCGCCAGCAGCACCTGCTGAAACTCTATCGGCCCTTGATGCACCGCTTCCTCGGCAGCGCCGACCGGATCGTCGCCGCGTCGCCGAATTACCTGGAAACCAGCGAGGTGCTGGCGCGCTACCGCGACAAGACCACGGTCATCCCCTATGGCCTGGATAAGCTGAGCTATCCGCTGCCTTCGTCGGCGCGTCTGGCGCGGTGGCGGCAGCGCTTCGGCTCGCGGTTTTTCCTGTTCGTCGGGGTCATGCGCTACTACAAGGGCCTGCATATTTTGCTCGAGGCCGTAAAGGGCACCGAGTATCCAGTCGTGGTGGTCGGCGCCGGCCCGCTGGAGCTGGAACTGCGCGCGCAGGCACAGGCCCTGGGGCTGGATAACGTGCATTTCGTCGGGCGCCTGGGCGACGAGGACAAGGCTGCGCTGTTGCAGTTGTGCAGCACCCTGGTGTTCCCTTCGCACCTGCGCTCGGAGGCATTCGGCATTTCCCTGCTGGAAGGGGCGATGTTCGGCAAGGCGATGATCTCCAGCGAGATCGGCACCGGCACCAGCTATATCAACCTGCATAACCACACCGGCCTGGTGGTGCCGCCCAGCGAGCCGCTGGCGTTGCGCGAAGCGATGCGCACGCTATGGGACAACCCGGGCTTGGCCGCGCAAATGGGCCGGCGCGCCGAGCAGCGCTATCGGCAGCTGTTCACCGCCGAGCGCATGGGGCGACAGATGGCCGCCCTGTATCGGGAACTGTTGACTGAGGAGCGCTTGCCGATTGGGGTTGGCGCCAGGTCCTGAGGCCTGCCGCTCAGCCCGTAGGTTGGGTTAGCGGCGATTATTGCGGTTCAAGCAGCGATATCGTCGTCGGCCGCCGCGTAACCCAACAGAACCTATGCCGGAACGACACCGCGTAGAGGTCTTGATGGGTTACGCGGCGTTCGGTAGCGGTGGTGCTTGTGCGCCTTGTGCAGCGCCGCTAACCTGCGCGGCCCGACCCAGCCTACGGCTTATCGCCGTGGGGCGCCGCCCAGCGGGGTAACCCACACACAAACACTGGCCCCAAAACACGCTGGGTGGGGGGGGGGTCGGCCTCGCGGGGGGGGGCGCGGCGGTGGCGCC
>CBIHQF010000129.1:0-8507 GCA_966211665.1 uncultured Pseudomonas sp.
GGCGAGATGGTGGTTCGCGGCGCTGCTGAGCGTGTTCGGTGTGCTCGATGCACAGGCGCAGCAGCCTGCGGCGCAACAGATCCGCTTGGTCAGCGAAGTCTGGGAAGAGCACACCGAAGCCGACGGCCAAGGCCTGGGCTGGGACATCATGCGCGAGATATTCGAGCCGGCCGGGGTCGAACTGGTCATCCAAAGCGTGCCCTATACCCGCTCCATTGGTCTGGTGCAGCGCGGCGAAGCCGATGCCTGGGTCGGTTCGTACCGCGACGAAGTCGACGAGGGCGTGCATTACCCGAAGTGGCACTACGACGCCGACAGGATCAGCGCCCTGGGCTTGACGACCCAACAGGTCCCCAGCTTGGCGACCCTGGGTCAGTATCGTCTGGTGTGGATGCGCGGTTACGAATATCAGCGCTATTTGCCGGATTTGAAGAACTATTGGGAAGTGCAGCGGCGCAATTCGGCGCTCGAGATGCTCAACTACGGGCGCGTGGATTTTTACATCGATGCCCGCACCGAGATCGAGGACCTGCTCGACGAAACAGCCGATAAATCGCGTTACCGGATTACCGATCTGACCCGCTTGCCGGTCTATCTGGGATTCTCCGATAGCCCTCGCGGCCGCGAGTTGGCGCAGTTGTACGATCGACGTATGGAAACATTGGTAAAACAGGGCAGTTTGCGCCCGTTATTCGAACGCTGGCGGCAACCCTATCCCTTCGATTGAGGAATGGACGTTTGACTCACTGGTTGAAATTAATCTGCCTCGGCGCGCTGCTGTCGGCCCCGGGCGTGCTTTACGCAGCCTCTCAGGTGTTGGTGGTCGGCCTGTTTCCCGGCGCGGCGGTGCTCAACGTCGACGGCCAACGCAAGCTGGTGAAGGTCGGGCAGACGGGGCCGGGCGGTGTCGTGGTGGTCAGTGCGGACAACCAGGGCGCGGTATTGCGCGTGGATGGCGTGGAGCGCCGCTATGGCCTCAGCCGCGAGTACAGCGACGGCTTCGCCGAGGCGACCAAGGCGCAGTTGAGCATTGCCAAAGGCATCGGCGGGCATTACTGGGTGGCCGGCTCGGTGGATGGCCATCCGGTGCAGTTCCTGGTCGATACCGGCGCCACCTCCATCGCCCTCAACGACGGCCATGCCCGGCGCCTGGGCATCGATTACCGGGTGGTCGGCCGGCCGCTGCAGGTCAATACCGCGAGCGGTACGGTGCGCGGCTGGCGGGTCAACCTCAAGAGCGTCAAGGTCGGTACCTTGGAGGTGCTGGGTGTGGAAGCAGTGGTGCTGGAAGGCGGTTCGCCAACCGAAGCGCTGCTCGGCATGAGCTTCCTCGGTCGGGTCGGCATGCGCGTCGAGCAGGACTTGCTGGTGCTGGAGTCGAAGCATTAGGGGCAGCGCAAAGCCGTAAGCCTCAAGCGAAAAGCCGAGGCCCTTGCAGCTTTCCGATCCTTATCATCGGTAATTCAGGCTGACCCGCCGGCGGGGCCTGCTGTTACAATGCCGTCCTCGCGATTTCCGCCTTTCTATTAGGAGCATCCGGTGCCTGTCGTGTTCGTCGCCGCCTCCCAGCTGCCTACGCCATTCGGCGTGTTCACCATGCATGGCTTTCTCGAAACGGCCTCGGGTAAGGAACACGTCGCCTTGACCTATGGCGATGTAGCCGACGGCGCGCCGGTGCTGGGGCGTTTGCATTCCGAGTGCCTGACCGGCGATGCGCTGTTCAGTCTGCGTTGCGACTGCGGTTTTCAGCTCGAGGCCGCGTTGCGCGCGATTGCCAGCGAAGGTCGCGGCGTGCTGCTGTATTTGCGTCAGGAAGGCCGCGGCATTGGTTTGCTGAACAAGATACGCGCCTACGAGCTGCAGGACGGCGGCGCCGATACCGTGGAGGCCAACGAGCGTTTGGGCTTCGGTGCCGATCAGCGCGACTATGCGATCTGCCTGCCGATGCTCGAACACCTGGGTATCAAGGAACTCAAGCTGATGACCAACAACCCGCGCAAGGTCAAAGCCTTGGGCGATATGGGCATCAATGTCGCCGCCCGCGTGCCGCTGCAGATCGTGCATAACCCGCACAACAAGAAATACCTCGCGACCAAGGCCGGCAAGCTCGGCCATATGCTCGGCAGCCTGCATCAAGGCGAGGTCGAGGAAAGCCTGTGACCCGCAGCGAAGTGCGCCAACGCTTGGCATGGGCCTGGTGGCGGCAACTGGGTTACACCCTGGCGCCGCTGCTGGCATTCAACCTGCTGTTCGGCGCTGGTCAGCAAGTCGGTGTGTTGACCATGCCCCTGTTCGTTGCCGGGCTGGCCTCGATGTTCGTCAGCCTGCCGCTGTTCAGCGCCTACAAGCGCGCACTGGTGGCGACCGAAAAGGCTCTCGACACTGAAGAAGAACCGGCCGCCTGGCTGGAATTGGCGCGTTGCCGCCGTCTGGCGTTTCTCGGCGCCGGTCTGCCCGCCTGGATCGCCGCGATCGCAGTGTTCGCCGGCCTGGAAGCCATTCCTCTGGTGCTGCTGGCGCTTTCGAGCGTGGTGCTGCTGTACCTTTACCGCATTCCCCGCCAACTCGGCTGATGCGCCTGCTCGTCTGCCTGCTCGGGTTACTGGCGTGGCCGGTAGTGGCGGTCGAACGGGTGGTCAGCCTGGCGCCGTCCTTGAGCGAAATCGTTATGGAGCTGGGCGCCGTCGACGTACTGGTCGGGGTGCTCGACGGCGGCGAACGTCCGCCGGCTCTGGCCCATCTGCCTTCGGTCGGCCGCTACGGCCAGCTGGAAATGGAAAGCCTGCTCAAGCTGCAACCCGACTTGATCCTGCTCTGGCCGGACAGCATCAGCCGCGCTCAGCGCGAGCAGCTGCAGCGCCTCGGCATTCCCCTGGCGATTGCCGAACCCCGGAACCTGGCGAACCTGGCCGAACAATTCAGCGAGATCGGCGCCCGTATCGGCCGCGTCGAACAGGGCCAACGCCTGCGACAGCGTTTTAACGCGAGGCTGGCCGAACTGCGCGCCCGCTATCGACGCGAGCAACCGATAAGGGTGTTCTATCAAGTTTGGGACAAGCCGCTGTATACCATCGGCGGCCAGCAGATCATCAGCGATGCGCTAAGGGTCTGCGGTGGCGAAAACGTCTTCGCCGACCTCGAACTGCCGGCGCCGCAGGTCAGCGTGGAGGCAGTGCTGCAGCGCGACCCCGAGGTGATCCTCACCGGTAGCGACGCGCAGCTCGATGCCTGGCGCCGCTGGCCGCAACTCAGCGCCGTGGCGCGCCAGCAGCTCTGGCAAGTGCCGGACCAAGGATTGGAGCGGCCGAGCTTCCAGATGCTCGCAGCCACCGAACAGCTCTGCGAACGGCTCGCTGCCGCGCGCTAGGATGGAAACGACAAGGCCCCGCAATCCAGGCTGTGTGAAAACGATCTGACAAGGCGACGCTGTAGACACAAACGCCCCGACTATCAGGGTAGGTCGGGTTAGCGGCGACTATCGCGGTTGAGTCGCGACATCGCCGTCGGCCGCCGCGTAACCCGACAAGGCCCCTATGCGGTGTTGTTGCCCGGATTTTGACTCATTAGTGCCCCGGAAAAATGCAGCAACGTAGCCTGGATAAGCGCAGCGCAATCCGGGTGACCTAGTCCCGGATTGCGCCAAGGCTTATC
Organism: uncultured Pseudomonas sp.; assembly: GCA_966211665.1. Taxonomy (GTDB): domain Bacteria; phylum Pseudomonadota; class Gammaproteobacteria; order Pseudomonadales; family Pseudomonadaceae; genus Aquipseudomonas. Next base: position 3,652 of record CBIHQF010000129.1, read on the forward strand.
CGGGCTATGGGCGAGGCGGGATTTGAGGGCTCGCACCGGTTGTTTGTGTCGTTTAGAAGCGATAACCGACGCTGAGCTGCACATCCTCTTCCGGAGCGGGGTAAAGACCTTTGCCGCCTGGCAGCCAGTTGGCGTAGGAAGCGTAAGTGTCGTAGCGCTTGCCGGTCAGGTTATTTACCCGCAGCTTGCCGACGAAACCTTGCTGCTCGTAAGTCAGCCCCAGGTTGTACAGCGTGTAGCCACCCTCGCGGGGGAGGGCATGGCCATCGTCGCCGGCCAAGTAGCGAGGGCCTGTGTAATTGGCTTCGACATAGCCCGCCAGTCCTTCGAGCAGTTGGTAGCTCAGGGTCAGCCCTGCGGTATGGCGGGCGATCCAGGGTACGTCGTTGTCCTTGAAAGCGCCGTCGCGGTAGTGGGCATCGGTGAAGCTGTATTGACCGCTCAGGTTCAGACGCTCGGTCAGTTGGCGTTGACCTTCGAGCAACAGACCGTCGCGACGAGTTTTGTCGAGATTGATGGTGACGAAGTTCAGCGGATCGAACAGCAGCTCGTCTTCCAGATCAAGGCGGTAGAGGCTGAGTTGATAGCGTTGCAGGCTGTCCTGCCATTCGACACCGCTTTCCCAGGAGACCCCTGTTTGCGGTTTGAGGAAATCGACCCCCGGTAAGGTGAACGCGTTGTCCTCCACGTTGGCGAAGCGCAACACATCTTCACGTTTGAGGAAAAAGCGCAAATGTGTAACCGCCTGCCAACTCAGGCCGATGCTGCTACTGTCTTCGCGGTCGGTATGGGTGCCTCCATCGCCCTTGATACGATCCTCAGCCTCGCTGGTTCGGTAGCCCAGGGTGAGAATCAGGTTTTGATACAGCGGCTGGCTCAGCTGTGTATACCAATCGCGCAGTGTCTGCCGGGAGCGGGTATCGCCAAAGAATGAGCTGAGCTCGTAGTCGCTGGTGATATGGTCGTGCCCCAGCAGCCATTCGCCACGGCCGAACGGGCTCTGCCAGTGGGCGGTGAGGCGCGGACTCAGGCTCTCCACCCGGGTGCCTTGGATAAAGGGGGAGGCGAACAGCGCGCCCACTCCGTCACTGTCGCGATGGCTGTAATCGACGTCGGCGGTCCAATGCTCGCTCAAACTTTGCTGGAGGGCCAGGCGATGGACCTGGGTCTTGCTGTCATTGAAGTCTTGTGGCGAGCCGGCGTCTTTGCGGTCGGCGCGGCGCTGGGCTACCGTCAGGCGACCCGGATAGCGCAACTCATCATCGATGGTCTGGTATTCGTACAGCAACCAGCCGTTGTCATGGTCGTAGCGCAGGCGGCTGAACAGGTTGCTGTAGCTGGCGTTGTTATTGTCGCGGTAGCCGTCTGAATGGCGTGCCTCGCCGCTGCCGAAGAGCGAAAAACCTCCCCCCAGGACCTGGTTGAAATGCCCGCGATAGGCCTCCAGGTCATGGCTGCCGCGGCTGGTCTCGACATATCGTTCATTTTCGCTGGGGCGGCGGGTGATGATATTAACGACCCCGCCTACCGCCTGGTCGCCATAGAGCACGGTGCCCGCACCGCGAATGATTTCAATGCGCTCGATATTGCTCAGCGGCACACTATTGAGGTTGGCCGCTTCCTGGCTCGGATTGTTCAACCGGCGCCCATCCACCAGCACCAGGGTATTGTTCGCCGCATTGGCGCCGAAGCCGCGCAGGCTCAGGGCCACCCGGTTGCCATCGCCAAGGGTGTCATGGAGTTGCAGGCCGGCCTGGGTGCGCAGCTGGCTTCGATCTGTTGGCGGTCGATTACCGCAACGCTGGCCGGTGCCGGGGTTTGCAGCGGCGTGCCACGGCTAATAATCAGTGGCTGGGCCTGATAGGGCTCCATGGGCTGGGCGTGCGCGGCGATGGGCGTCAGAGCAACGGCCAAGGCAAGAGGGGATAACTTCATCGATAAATCCTCAAAAGACGGAACACTTTTGAGAAGGGCAGGGACAAGCACCGGACAAGGAGGCGTTAGCCAGCGCTTGACGGTGATGCCCTCCGCAACACCAGTCAGATCGCGCCGAGGCAGGTCTCCGGGCTGCCGACGATCTTTCCCACCTTCCCGGGCGTACCCAGTGGTTTTCGAGAAAGACTGCGCGTGTGCGCTGTCGGTTACCGTTGCGGGGGCAGCGCAGGCTTTGCGGCTGTCGATGACAGCGGCGCACCTAACTTCCCTTTTCACGCTTCGCCTTGCGGCTTCAGCGACCTCGGACAAATAAAACGTCGCGCACCTTAAGCCGGTGCGGCGGCTAAAGCAATGTGCTCTGACGGCTGACCGGCAGCTCGTCGTCGCTCGCCAGGCCGGCGAGGCGCTCGCGCACGGCCGCTTCGATGCCGGCCTCGTCGAGGCCGCATTCGGCGAGCATCTGCGCCGGTTTGGCGTGTTCGACGTAATAGTCCGGCAGGCCGAGGTGAAGGATCGGCTTGAGGATCTGTTCGCGAGCGAGGAATTCGCCGACGGCGCTGCCGGCACCGCCCATGATGCTGTTTTCCTCGATGGTCACCAGCAAGTCGTGTTCGTCCGCCAGCTCGCGGACCAGGGCTTCGTCGAGGGGTTTGACGAAACGCATATCGACCACGGTGGCGTCCAGGGTCTGGCCGACCCTCAAGGCTTCGCGCAATTGCACGCCGAATACCAGCAGGGCGACGCGGCGGCCCTGGCGGCGGATCACGCCTTTGCCGATTTCCAGCGGTTTCAATTCCGCTTCTATTTGCGTATTCGGGCCGCTGCCTCGTGGGTAGCGCACCGCCGCGGGGCCATCGAACAGGTGGCCGGTGGTGAGCATGCGGCGCAGTTCGTTCTCGTCGCTCGGGGTCATCACCAGCATGCCGGGGATGCAGCGCAGGTAGGACAAATCGAAGCTGCCGGCGTGGGTCGGGCCGTCTTCGCCGACCAGGCCGGCGCGGTCGATGGCGAACAGCACATCGAGATTCTGCACCGCGACGTCATGAATCAGCTGGTCGTAAGCGCGCTGGAGGAAAGTCGAGTAGATCGCGACCACCGGTTTTACCCCGTCGCAGGCCATGCCGGCCGCCAGGGTCACCGCATGTTGTTCGGCGATCGCCACGTCGAAATAACGCTCCGGGTAGCGCTCGCTGAACGCCACCAGGTCGGAGCCTTCCTTCATCGCCGGGGTGATGCCGACCAGACGCGGGTCGGCCGCGGCCATGTCGCACAGCCATTGACCGAAGACGCTGGAGTACTTGGGGCCGCTGATTTGCGGCTGCATCGCCACGGGCGACTTGATCGCCTCGAGCTTGGTGATTGCGTGGTAGCCGATCGGGTCGACTTCGGCGGGGGCGAAGCCCTTGCCTTTCTTGGTGACCACGTGGAGAAACTGCGGGCCGTCGAGGTCGCGCATATTGCGCAGGGTGGCGAGCAGGGTCGGCAGGTCATGACCGTCGATCGGGCCGATATAGTTCCAGCCCAGTTCCTCGAACAGGGTGCCGGGGACCAGCATGCCCTTGGCGTGCTCTTCGGTCTTACGGGCGATTTCCCAGGCGCCGGGCAGACGCGAGAGGATCTTCTTGCTGCCTTCGCGCATGCTCGCGTAGGTGCGGCTGGAGAGGATCTTGGCCAGGTAGTTGGACAGGCCGCCGACATTTTGCGAAATCGACATGTCGTTGTCGTTGAGGATCACCAGCATGTTGGCGTTGACGTCGCTGGCGTGGTTGAGCGCCTCGAAGGCCATGCCGGCGGTCAGGGCGCCGTCGCCGATCACCGCCACGGCCTTGCGTTTGCTGCCCTGCAGACGCGCGGCGATGGCCATGCCGAGTGCCGCGCTGATGCTGGTGCTGGAATGGCCGACGCCGAAGGTGTCGTACTCGCTCTCGCCGCGGCGGGGGAAAGCAGCGATACCGTCCTTCTGGCGCAGGCTGCCCATCTTCTCGCGGCGGCCGGTGAGGATCTTGTGCGGATAGGCCTGATGGCCGACATCCCACACCAGGCGGTCGTCCGGGGTGTCCAGGACATAGTGCAGGGCCACGGTCAGCTCGATCACGCCAAGGCCCGCGCCGAAGTGCCCGCCGGTCTGCCCGACCGTATACAGCAGGTACTGGCGCAGTTCGTCGGCCAGGGTTTCCAGCTCGGCCTCGCCCAGGCGGCGCAGCTCGTCCGGCGTGTTGGCGCGGTCGAGCAGTGGCGTCAGCGGGCGTTCGCGGGGGATCTCATGGAAGGTCGTCGGCATCAGGCTGATCGTTATAGGTGCAAAAGATGCCGCAGTTTACCTGAAAGCCATCGCAAGCTTTAAGCCATAAGTCCGTCTACTGGAGCAGCGCCGATCTGCCGGCGAAAAAGGTCGGCAAATCGGCGACTAATGGCGCAATTTGCCCTTAGCATCCGCGCACTTTGCCGTTACACTGCGCGGCCTTCAAACCCGCGCCCCTGTGTGCGGGTGCGCTGCCCCTGCCAGAGTGGGGCTCCGCGGTCGATTCGTGTCGGCCAGTCGCTATCCTGACCCCTTCGAGGACAAACCGGTGGTCAAGAAAGCTTCCTCATTAGCCGCCCTTGGCGGTTTGGTGTATTCCACCGACGGCGGCCGGCATTGCCCGGATTGCGCTCAGCCGGTGGACGCCTGCATCTGCAAGAAAACCCTGATCCCTGAAGGCGACGGCATCGCCCGCGTGCGCCGCGAAAGCAAAGGCCGCGGCGGCAAGACGGTGACCACCATCAGCGGCGTGCCCCTGGCCGAAGAGCCGCTCAAGGAGCTGGCCAGCGCGCTGAAGAAACGCTGCGGTTGCGGCGGCGCGCTGAAGGACGGGGTGATCGAGATTCAGGGCGATCACGTCGCATTGTTGCTCGAGGAATTGAGCAAACGTGGCTTCAAG
>CBIHQF010000130.1:0-8467 GCA_966211665.1 uncultured Pseudomonas sp.
GCCAGAAATCCACGCTGCTGGAGGTGCTCACCTGGCTGGCGTTGAGGGTGGTGACCGAGCGCCCGCCGCTGCCGTTATTGCTGTCATTGCCGCTGGAGTCGTCGCTGTCGCTGCTTTCGACCTGACCGGAGCTGACCCGCGTATCGGTCTGACCGATGCGTTGCAGGTTCAGATAGTTGAGGTCGTAGCTGCGGGTGATCGCCCGGTTCGGCAGGATCTGATAGCCGTAGCTGGTGCGGCGGAAGTCGTAGCCATAGCTATCGCGCACCGCGGCCAGCACTTCGTCGAGGGTCACCCGGCGCAAGCTGAAGGTGATGCTGCCGGAGACCTCGGGATGCACCACCAGATTCTGCCCGGCGCCGTCCATCAGGCTGAGAAAGAATTCCCGGGCCGGCATGTCCTTGGCCGCCACGTCGAAACGCGGCCCGCCAGCCAGATGGCTATCGCCCAACGGCGGAATCAGCGCGGCTTGCACCGAGGGCGGCGGCGTCACTTTACCCTGGCTCTGCCGCAGGCTTTCATCGAGCAACTTGCCACTTTGCTCGTACAGCTGCTGGTCGCCGTCCGGGTAGGTCTGGCAGGCGCTCAACAGCGCGATCAGGCCCAACAACAGGCCGAGGCGTGGCGGTAATTTCGACATCATGGGCATCATCGGCTCGGTTGCAAAACGGGTTCGGCCAGGCGCAACAGCTGGCGTTGCTCCCGACGTTCGATCAGTACGGCCTGCGGGTAGATGGCCAGCACTCGGGTGCCGGCGTATTCGTCGCCGACCTTAAGGCTTTTGCCGTCGATCACCACGCGGCTGCCCGTGGCGGTGCGCAGCACCGACTGTAGCCTCGGCATGGCCTCGTTCTCGGCGGCATCGCCCTCGGCGGGCAGCAGGTTGGCGGGCGGCTGGGTCGGGTCGATGCCCTGGGCAGAGGCCAGGCCAGCCACGAGCAGCAGGGTTAAACACCAGGTTTTATACACCGACCCACCCCGCATGCCGACTCAAGGTATACAACTGCAAACTGATCGAGGCCCGCGCCGGTCCGGCTTCGCCGACCTGATAATCGAGGCTGTCCCAGTTGAGCGACCAGGCGCTGCTCTGGATCGCTTGCAGATAGGCCAATAAATCGAAATAGCCGCCCTCGAGCTGCAAGCGCACGCCATGCCGGTAGAGCGTTACCGGTTGCGCGGCGGTTGGCGCGGTGGTGCCGGCAGCGCGCGCAGCGGGTGCGGCGGCGGGAAGCTGCACCGGCTCGCTGAAACTGTTGAGGCCGACCAGGCGCAAACCTGGCTGGGCGCGCAGCAGATCCTCGAGCAGGGCTTTCATCTTCTCGGGGGTGATCAGCGCGTCGGTGTGCGCATCTATCTGCCGGATCAGTTCCTCGCGGCTAGCGGCGGCGGCCAATAGCGCGCTGCGATACTGCATGCCTGGGTCGGCGTCGAGCTGCGCCTGCAAGGTGGCGATGCCGCTCTCGGCTTCCAGACGCCGCGCCTCGGCGAGTTTGTAATTGGCGGTTTGTTTGGCCACCCGCGCCGCCAGCGGATCGCCGAGCAGCAGCAGATAAACCACCCCGGTCAGTACCAATGCGATGCCGTAGCCCAGCCATTGCTCGCGCGGCGCCATGCCCTGCCAGCGTAACAGCCACTTATTCATCGGCCTTCTCCAGAGCCCCGACCTGCGAGGACAGATCGAACTGCAGCAACTGATCATCGCCGCGCCGCACATCGAAACGGGCGAACTCGCGCCCTTTGAATACCGCGCTCCGGCCCAGGCGTTGCAAGTACTCGGGCAACAGTTCCTGGTTCTGGCTGCGCCCGCGCAAGCGCAGTTGACTGCCGCCGGCCTCCAGGTTGATCGCGGTCAGCCACAGACCGCTCGGCGGGTGCTGCTCGGCCAGCGCCTGCAAAGGCGCGACGAAGCCGATACTGCGCTGGCTGGCAAGCACTTGCAGGTAACCGATCATCTGCTGCAACTGGCGATTGTCCGCCTCGCGGGCCGACAGCTCGGCTGGCAACCGGCTGTCCAGTTGCGGTTCGACGTAACTCGCCTTGGCCGCGGCCAACAGGTCTTCCTGGCGCTGAGCCTGGTTTTCGGCCTGCGCCAAGCGGGCCGCGCCCTTGTGCAGTTGCCAGCCATGCCAGGCGGCATGCAGGCCGCACAGCAGCGCCAGCGCTATCAGACCGAGGAGCATCTGCGCGCGCCGCGGTCCGCCGCGACGTTTGCGCTCGACCTGATAGAGGTTGAGGTTCTGCATCAGGGCGCCTCCTGGCGCAGCGCTGCGCCGACGGCGGTGATGCAATAGGCCTGCTGCTGCTCGTCGAGATCGGCGGCGGGCTGCTCGACGAACAGCTCGCGCAGATCCAGGGCTTGCAGCTTGACCGCCAAACCGTTGCCCAGCGCTTGCAGCGCCTCGGCGCCGTCGCGCTTCATCGGCAACAGCAGCAGACGGTTGATATAGCCCTTGCCGAGCTGGCTTTCGAAGTAATCGAGGGAGCGCTGGATTTCCAGGGTGACGGTGGAGAACTCCTGGCCGGCCTGCTCCAGGCCGTGCTCGATCCGCCGCGCCATGTAGAGGTCCGCACCATGCTGCACGCAGATCAGGCCTTCGCTGGAACGCAGGCGCAGTAACGCCACATTCATGCCCTCGGCCCCGGCCAGCAGGCCGAGATTGCGAAAGGCCATTTCGGTGACGTCGATACTGCCGAGGCGCAGCCCGGCGTGCCTGATCATCTCGCCCCAGCGCTGCATCTCGGCCTTGCCGAGCACCGCGCAATAGGCCATGCGCGAACGGCCGCGATAGGCATCGACAGGCAGGGGGAAGGCATCGACGACGACCTGATCGAGCGGTTCGCTGATCAGTTCCTTGACCCGCCAGCGCATCGCATCGCGCAACTCTTCGGCCGCCACGTCGGGGCTATCGAGCAACAGCATCTGGTAGGTCGCGGGGTGCAGCACCAGGTTGACCGGCAGACCGTCGAGGCCCAGTTCGGCGACCATGGTTTTGAGCAAGGCGGGTTGTTCGGATGCAGGGGCAGCACGGAACTCGCAATGGTTCAGCCGGGGTACTTCGCCGGGCGTGCGCAGAACGTTCGCCAGGGCAATGCCCTCAGGTCCGAGTTCGATGCCCAACAGTCCTTCGTTTCTTATTTTTTTTCTAGTGAACCACACCAACTGCATTCCCCTGTGTCACCCGAATTCCACTTCATCCATCGCCATAGCGACGGCCGACAGACGGCGGCACACTGTAGACTGTAACCCTTGGCCCTCTCCCTGAGCTCGATCAATGTTCCATGTCGTTCTGTTTCAGCCAGAAATCCCACCGAACACTGGCAATATCATTCGCTTATGCGCCAACACCGGCTGCCAACTGCACCTGATCGAGCCCCTGGGCTTCGAGCTGGACGATAAACGCTTACGCCGCGCCGGGCTGGATTATCACGAGTACGCGACACTAAAACGCCATCATTCTTTGACGGAATGTATCACAGATACCGCTAGCGACAGGATATTGGCATTTACCACAAAAGCCAGTAACAGCTATGCGCAAATGCAGTTCCGTAAAGGCGATTTATTGCTGTTCGGCCCGGAAAGCCGGGGCTTGCCGGCCGATTTGCTCGCGCAAATTCCCGACCAACAGCGCCTGCGCCTACCCATGCGCCCGGAAAGCCGCAGCCTGAACCTGTCCAATGCCGTGGCCGTGGTGGTGTTCGAGGCCTGGCGCCAGCAGGGCTTTGCCATGGAGTAAGGCGTTGCAGGTAGGTTAGCGGTTACGCCACGACGGGGCGACGCAATAATTCCGGCCAACAAAAAGGCTCTGTACCAGTTGCATGTTGTATCGCCAGGCGCGAATGGACTGCGGTTCGCAGGAGGGTCCGGGCGGCGTTCCGTGACCTCGGGGCGAGCTTTTCGCTGTAACACCAAACGATGGGCAGGCAGCCCTGCGGGCTGCGTTCGCCGCGGGGTCGCGCCTCCTACAAGAGATCGCGCATGCAACAGTTAATGGGTACATAGCCAACAAAAAAGCGCCCGAAGGCGCTTTTTCGTACAGCTTTGCAGCGTGCGCGACTTAGTGCGTCGGCGACGCTTCGGCGGCCTTCTGGATGCGCTGCAGTTCCTGCGCGTACAGCGCATCGAAGTTCACCGGGGCCAGCATCAGCGCCGGGAACGAGCCGCGTACCACCAGGCTGTCCAGGGTTTCGCGGGCATACGGGAACAGGATGTTCGGGCAGAAGGCGCCCAGGGTGTGGCTCATGGAGGCGGCGTCCAGACCTTTGATCAGGAAGATACCGGCCTGCTGCACTTCAGCGATAAAGGCGGTTTCCTCGCCGTTTTTCACGGTTACCGAAAGCGTCAGCACCACTTCATAGAAGTCGCCATCGAGGTTCTTCTGACGGGTGTTGAGGTCCATGGCGACGCTCGGCGCCCACTCCTGGCGGAAGATTTCCGGGCTCTTCGGCGCTTCGAACGACAGGTCGCGCACATAGATGCGCTGCAGGGAGAACTGTGGGTTCTGTTCGTCTTGCGCGGCGCCGTTGCTGGTTTGTTCGGTCATGGCAAAGCCTTCTTAATCGAATGTAGAGAGAGAGGGTTAAGCCTTGAGCAGCGCATCGAGCTTGCCGGCGCGCTCCAGGGCATAGAGATCGTCGCAACCGCCCACATGACGGTCGCCGATCCAGATTTGCGGCACTGAAGTCTGCCGCGCTTTGCGGGTCATTTCGGCGCGCACATCGGGCTTGCCGTCGACCTTGATTTCATCGAACACCACGCCCTTGCTGGTCAGCAGATGCTTGGCGCGAGTGCAGTACGGGCACCAGTCGCTGGAGTAGATGACGACGTGCGGCATATCACTTGACCAGCGGCAGGTTGTCGCCGCGCCAGCTGGCGATTCCGCCGGCCAGTTTGGCGGCGTTGTAACCGGCTTTCTTCAGGTCGCGGGCGACGGCACCGGCGTGCTGGCCCATGGCATCGACCACGATGATGGTCTTGCTCTTGTACTTGTCGAGCTCGGCCATGCGCGCGGCGATCTTTTCGAAGGGGATATGCAGCGCACCGACGATATGGCCGGCGGAGAAATCCTTCTGCGCGCGAATGTCCAGCACCACGGCCTCGTCGCGGTTGATCAAGGCGGTGAGTTCGCGGCTACCCAGACTCTGGCCGCCCTTGCGCATCTCGGTGAAGGCCAGGAGGGCCAGGAGGGTGACGAAGATACCGCTCAGGACAAAATGGGTCGTAGCGAATTCAATCAGATTGGCAAGCATTACGCGGTTCCGGGACTAATTAAGTCGGCATAGGTAGGGACCGGCGGGCCCATCCTGGAAAACCGTGCGCACAACCGCAAACCCGAGGGCCGGGCCGGCGGACGCCAATCATATTGACCGGCCGCGCACGAAAAGTTGCGCGCGACTTTACCACTATCGGCCGCAATGGGGCAGGTTTGTCTTGTGCGGCCGAGGATCAAGCGGCGGCGCGCGCCTGGGCGCGGCGACGCAGGGTCAGGTCGACTTTCAGGCAGACCACGGTCAGCAACAGAAAGACCGCCGCCAGGTTGCCGCGGGTGACGGTAGTGCCGAACAGCGCACTCAACCACTCGGCGATCGCCGTGGGATAAGTGACCAGCAAGGCGCCCAACGGCACCAGGAGAAACAGGAAGAAAAACCCGATCGATCGCAGAAAATCCATACCCACAGCCTCACTCTGATTGGCAACCCGCCCAGGGTGCCGCGTTACGCTGCCCCGGCGACACTAGACTTTGGTGCAAAGCTTAGGCGCTATCGCAATAATCCACCCACCTTCACATCGACTAGCCCGCCGTGAATAAAGCCCATCTGCTGCAATCGATCCTCGAACAACTGCGCGCCGACCTGGCCCGAGCCGAGCAGGCCGCGCTGACCGCTTACGAGACAGCCACCCACGAAGAAAACATCGCCGAGAACAAATACGACACCCTGGGTCTGGAAGCTTCTTATCTCGCCACGGGGCAAGCACGCCGCGCGGAGGAGATCCGCCTGTGCCTCAGCGCCTGGCAGAAGCTGCAGCTGCGGCCTTACGATCCGGATCGCGGCGTGCAGTTGACCTCGCTGGTCTGGTTGTCCGATGAGCGGGGCGCGGAACAATGCCTGTTCCTCGGCCCGGAAGGCGCCGGAATCAAGGTGCGCATGGATGGCCAGGAGGTATTGGTGATCAGCCCCCGCGCGCCCATCGCACAGCGCCTGCTGGGTTGCAACAGTGGCGACGAGGTGCAGATCGGTAACCAGGTGCTCGAGGTACTGCGGGTCTGTTGATCCAAGCGTCGACAAGCATGAGGGCATGACGGGCATTACTGACTACGCTGAAAACTACCTCCGTACCCCGCCACTCTTAGAGGAGAACGCTGATGGAAAGCCCCATGCATTCGTTGCCGTCGCTGTTCGAACAACTCGGTCTGCCGGCCGACAAGGCCGCCATCGACGCCTTTATCGCGGAGCATGCCCCGCTGCCGCCGACCTGCCCGCTCGCCGCCGCGCCGTTCTGGAACAGCGCCCAGGCGGCCTTCCTGGGCGAGGAAATTCTCGAAGACGCCGACTGGGCGGAAGTGGTCGACCAGCTCAACCTGGCGCTACGCAGCTGACCGGCAGCTCGCGCCAGGTCAGGTAGACGCGCAGGTCGAATTCGACCTGGTGATAGCCGGGCAGCATGTGTTCGCACAGTTTGTAGAACGCCTTGTTGTGCTCGGTTTCCTTCAAGTGCGCCAACTCGTGCACCACGATCATCTGCAGAAACGCCGGCGCGGCCTCCCTGAACAGCGAGGCCACGCGAATCTCCTTTTTCGCCTTGAGCTTGCCGCCCTGCACCCGCGATATCGCCGTATGCAGCCCCAGGGCGCGATGGGTCAGATCCAGGCGGTTGTCGAACAGCACCTTATCGATCGCCGGCGCATTGCGCAGGTGCTCCTGCTTGAGGCCCTGGACATAGGCATACAAGGCCTTGTCGCTTTGTATATCGTGCCGCCCCGGGTAACGCTGGCTCAGGTAATCGCCCAGGCGCTGCTGCGCAATCAACTGGCGGATCTGGTCTTGCAGGTTGGCGGGATAAGCCTGGAGGTACTTGAGCGGCGTCATGGAGCGAATTCTGCTTCGTCTGTTTTTGTCACTGGCCTGGTTTTCGATCTGAAATCTCCGAGCGACAGGGCTGGCAGTGTACCTAATCCATCCTTGGGCAGCAGATAGCCGATTCACCCGAAGCGCCAGCTTCCACCTACTTTAAATCCTCTTTTCGCACTGCCACTCATCGGATTTTCGCGAGACTTTCTCTCGATTTTCTGCATGCCCCGCCAGACAAAACAACAAATAACTGACGCCAATAAAACATCCTCATAACCCATCGACATCGATTTTTTCCCTCTCCGTAACTATGGCGCTACGCCACTAATTAATGGCATTTGGCTGGCCAATAGCAAAATCAGCAAAATATTGACGCCAACATATCGTCGAAAAACGCTTACGCATTTGCAAATCCCCCTATATAACGGCGCCAGAGGCACCACACCGGTGCGCTCTACCCATTAACCGACGCTTTGCCACCCGCTTTATGTTCGTCTGTCACTGACTGGAATGCCGAGTAAGGGTTACTGACTCGAGGAAGAGATGTGCACCGACTGAAGCAGCCGCACCTCATTTTGGAGTCAGCCATGATCGATCTCGCCACCTGGAACCTGAGCATCCCCGTTGGAGTCCCTTCCACCACCATCGAGACCCCGGTCCTGGTCGGCGGTTATCAGGACTATTACTTCAAGTCCGAGAACGGGACCATTATCTTCTGGGCCCCGGTCAACGGCACCACCACGGAAAATGCCTCCTACCCACGTAGCGAATTGCGCGAGACCTATGCCGACGGCACCCTGCGTAACTGGCTGTATCCCGACGCCGATAACAGCCTGAGCGCCGCCCTACGGGTCACCCAGGTTCCCTCGACCGGCAAGATCGTCATCGGTCAGATCCATGCGAAAAACAGCACCAGCCCGCTGCTCAAACTGGAGTACCAGTACAAAGCCTGGCGCGGCGACGGCAACATAGTGGCCAAGGTGCGGCTCAACCCCAGCGACGCCAGCGGCCAGGTCATCACCATCGCCAGCGGCGTGCCGCTGAACCAGCGCTTCACCTACTACATTCACCTGACGCCCAATGGCACGCTGAGCATCACCTCCTACGGCAGCAACTGGAAGGCCAGGATCAGTTCCGACTGGGCCGTCAAACCGCTGTACTTCAAGGCCGGCGTCTACACTCAGGACAATACCGGCTACGAAACCGAGGCAGGCCGGGCCACCTTCGAGCGACTGACGATCAAGCACCTGTAACAGCCCATCCAGGCGCCCACAAAAAAGCCCGCATCGCTGCGGGCTTCTTTGTACATGGCTATCGGCCTTAACAGGCCGTTGAAAAACGTAGGCGAGGCAGGCAAGACAAGGCAAAAACAGGCGAGGAAGCGGACTGGGCTCGCACG
>CBIHQF010000131.1:0-8408 GCA_966211665.1 uncultured Pseudomonas sp.
TGGTCGGCATGCCGGACTACGACACTTATGTCGAACACATGCGCAACACCCACCCCGAACAAACGCCGATGAGTTACGAGGCGTTTTTCCGCGAGCGCCAGGATGCGCGCTACGGCGGTGGCAAAGGACGGCCGATCCGCTGTTGTTGAGCGAGTTACCGCCCGCCGCGCGCGTTATCTCAGAGGAAGGTCCGTATGCCCCATGACCCCATACCCGTCACCGTACTCAGCGGCTTTCTCGGCGCCGGCAAGACCACGCTGCTGCGCCATGTGCTCAAGGCCGAGCATGGCCTGAAAATCGCCGTGATCGAAAACGAGTTCAGCGATACCCCGATCGACGCACAGTTGCTGGGCGCGGAGCCGGTAGAGGTGATGACGCTGGCCAACGGCTGCGTCTGCTGCTCCATCCATGTCGAACTGGAACAGGCGCTGCTGCTTCTGCTGGAGCGGCTGGACAGGGGAGAACTGGCCTTCGACCGCGTGCTGATCGAATGCACCGGCCTGGCCGATCCGGGCCCGGTGGCCCATACCTTTTTTGCCGGCGATACGCTGTGCGAGCGCTACGTGCTCGATGGCATCATCACCCTGGTGGATGCGGCCAACGCCGAACGCCACCTGCGCGAAACCATCGCCCAGGCGCAGATCGGCTTCGCCGACCGGATTCTGCTGAGCAAGACCGATCTGGTCGACGCGGCGAGCCTCGCGGCGCTCACCGAGCGCTTGCAGCGGATCAACCGACGTGCGCCCATCCATGTGGTCCGGCATGGTCGGATCGAATTGGCGGAGCTGCTCGACGTGCGCGGTTTCAACCTGAATACCGACTTCGGCCAGGCTTTGATACCACGCCCGCTGCGGCCCGCAACCTCTGTCGATCGCATCGGCACCCTGGTGCTGAAAAGCGCGCAGGCCCTGGATATCGACAAGCTCAGCGCCTTTATGAGCATGCTGCTGGAGGAGCACGGCGACGCGCTGCTGCGCTACAAGGGCGTGCTGGCGATTGCCGGAGAGAATCGTCGTATGGTGTTCCAGGGCGTGCTGCGGCTATACGGTTTCGATTTCGACAGCGAATGGGGCGCCGACGAGGCGCGCGAGAGCGTGCTGGTATTTATCGGCGAACGGCTACCGGAGCAGAGGATTCGCCAAGGCTTCGCCGAGGCCGTGGCGGAAATCGGTTTGTAGGATGGGGCGCTAAGGCTATGTACCAGTTACGTGTTGCATGCTGCGATGCCTTGTAGGAGGCCGCGCCCGTTCCCGACGGGCTTGCGGCATTTCCCACATCCATGTGGGTCGCGCGCGCCCGCGGCGAATGCAGCCCGCAGGGCCTGCCTGTTCATCATTTGGCGGGTACAGCGAAAAGCTCGCCCCGAGGTCGGGCCTCCCACGGATCGCGGGCTAATACCCGGAGACCAATCCGCATAAGCCGGGCAATCGTGCAACACATGACTGGGACGCAGCCAAATAAAAAGCCCGCCTGATAGGCAGGCTCGATTACTGCGCGGCAGGGCTTAGTTGCCGTACACCGGGAACTTGGCGCAGACCGCTTTGACCTGCTCGCGGACGCGGGCTTCGACCGACTCGTCGCCCAGGTTGGCGAGGATCTCGCAGATCCAGCCAGCCAGCGCGCGACACTCGTCTTCCTTGAAACCGCGGGTGGTCACGGCCGGGGTGCCGATACGCAGGCCGGAGGTGACGAAGGGCGAGCGCGGGTCGTTCGGCACGCTGTTCTTGTTCACGGTGATGAAGGCGCGACCCAGGGCGGCGTCGGCGTCTTTACCGGTGATGTCCTGCTTGATCAGCGAGAGCAGGAACAGGTGGTTCTCGGTACCGCCGGAGACCACTTCAAAACCGTTGTCGATAAACACGCCGGCCATCGCCTGGGCGTTCTTGATCACTTGCTGCTGGTAAGCCTTGAACTCGGGTTGCAGGGCTTCCTTGAAGCACACCGCCTTGGCCGCAATCACATGCTCCAGCGGGCCGCCTTGGCCGCCGGGGAACACCGCGGAGTTGAGCTTCTTCTCCAGTTCCTCGTTCTTGCGCGCCAGGATCAGGCCGCCGCGCGGACCGCGCAGGGTCTTGTGAGTGGTGGTGGTGACCACGTCGGCGAACGGCACCGGGTTCGGGTAGACGCCAGCGGCGACCAGACCGGCAACGTGGGCCATATCGACGAACAGGTAAGCGCCAACCTTATCGGCGATGGCGCGGAAGCGCGGGAAGTCCAGCACCTGGGAGTAGGCGCTGAAGCCGGCGATGATCATCTTCGGCTTGTGCTCGACCGCCAGGCGCTCGACTTCGTCGTAGTCGATCAGGCCGGCGTCGGTTATGCCGTACTGCACGGCGTTATACATCTTGCCGGAGAAGCTGACGCTGGCGCCGTGGGTCAGGTGACCACCGTGGGCCAGGCTCATGCCCAGTACGGTGTCGCCGGTATTCAGCAGGGCCATGTACACGGCGCTGTTGGCTTGCGAGCCGGAGTGCGGCTGGACGTTGGCGTAGTCGGCGCCGAACAGCTGCTTGGCCCTATCGATTGCAAGCTGCTCGACGATATCGACGTATTCGCAACCGCCGTAATAACGCTTGCCCGGATAGCCTTCGGCGTACTTGTTGGTCAGCACCGAACCCTGGGCTTCCATCACCGCTGGGCTGGTGTAGTTTTCCGAGGCGATCAGCTCGATATGATGTTCCTGACGCTGGGCTTCTTGCTCCATCGCGGCAAACAATTCGGCGTCATAACGGGCGATAGTCAAATCACGGCTGAACATGGCATTCCCCTGAGAAAAATCAGCTGGGCGGTAGAAGGAGGGGGCGAATTCTACCCCATACGGCATAAACAGGCATATGAAGCCTGATCATCCAGCGGATAAGCGGGATTCAAGGAGCAAGCGGCAAGCCATAAGCGGCAAGCCACAAGCTGATTAGTCTGCAGCTTGCGGTACGTAGGCTGGGTTAGCGGCGGGTGTATGTACCCTGAACGCTACAGAGGTTCAAGGCGCGGCGTAACCCAACACTACACTGGTAGCTTCGCCATTCGTGATGGGTATCGCTACGCTCAACCCATCCTACCCGCTTGCCGCTTGCGGCATTAGCTCAGCATAAACAACGCGGCGCCGCTGAACAGGGCGGTGAACTGGTTGGCCGGCATTGGTCGGCCGAGCAGGAAGCCCTGCACTTCGTCGCAATCGTGGCCGCGCAGGAAGTCGAGCTGGGCCAGGGTTTCCACGCCTTCGGCGATCACCATCAGGTTCAGGCTATGGGCCATGGCGATGATCGCGCGGGCGATCTGGCCATCCTGTTCGCCGTGGGGCAGGCCGTCGACGAAGCTGCGGTCGATCTTCAGCACGTCGATGGGGAATTGTTTCAGGTAGTTGAGCGACGAATAGCCGGTGCCGAAGTCGTCGATGGCGATGCACACCCCGAGGCGCTTGAGGCTGGCCAGCGTCTGCATGGCATTGACCACATCCTCCATCAGGATGCTTTCGGTCAGCTCCAGTTCCAGGCAGGCGGCGGGTATGCCGCTGTCGGCGAGAATCCCGGCGATGCGTCGGTCGAGGTCGCCCTCGGAAAACTGGCGGGCCGAGAGGTTGACCGAAATCTTCGGCACCCGGACCTTGTCCTGGTGCCATTCGCGCAATTGCCGGCAGGACTCGCGCAACACCCAGTCGCCGACCTGCACCACCAGGCCCAACTCTTCGAGTACCGGAATGAAATCGGTTGGCGGCACCAAACCGCGGCGCGGGTGATGCCAACGCAACAAGGCTTCGGCGCCGGTCAGGCGCTTGCCGTCGCCGGAGAATTGCGGCTGGTAGTACAGCATGAATTCGTTCTGTTCCAGGGCATGGCGCAGGTCGCTCTCCAGCTCCAGGCGCTCCAGGGCGCTGGAGTTCATATCGGCCTGGTAGAACTGGAAGTTGTTCTTGCCGCGCTCCTTGGCGTGGTACATGGCCGTGTCGGCGTTCTTCATCAACTGGCTCAGCTCGTTGCCGTCCTGGGGGCTCAAGGCGATGCCGATGCTGGCGGTGACGAAGAACTCGCGGCCTTCGAGCATAAAGGGTTCGGACAGGCTGGCGAGAATCTGTTCGCCGACATGAATGGCGCGGTTCAGCGCCACGTCGCGCAGCGCCTGCGATTGCAGCAGCAGGGTGAATTCGTCGCCGCCCATGCGCGCCACCGTATCGTCGGCATCGACGCAGGCGGTCAGTCGGATCGCCACTTCCTTGAGCATGCGGTCGCCCGCGGCGTGGCCGAGGGAGTCGTTGATCGGTTTGAAACGGTCCAGATCGAGGAACATCAGCGCGACCCAGGTGTTGTGCCGCTCGCCGTGTTGCAGGGCGGTGTGCAGGCGATCCTGGAACAGCGTGCGGTTGGGCAATTGGGTCAGGGCGTCGTAGTAGGCCAGGCGGTGGATGCGCTGCTCGCTGGCCTTGCGTTCGCTGATATCGCTGAAGAAGCACACGTAGCTGACCAGGTCGCCGTCTTCGTCCTTGACCGCGGTGATGCCGACCCAGGCCGGGAAGCTTTCCGCGGTCTTGCGTTTGAGCCATACCTCGCCCTCCCAACTGCCGCGTTGGTTGAGCTGCTTGAAGATGAATTGCAGGAGTGTGGCCTGTTGCTGGTCGGCGGTGAGCATGTTCGGCAATTGATCGAGCACCTCGACCGAACGGTAACCGCTGACCCGGCAGAACGCCTCGTTGACCTGGACGATATAGCCGGCCGGGTCGGTGACCAGGATCGCCGCGGTGGAGTGTTCGAACACAGTGGCGGCCATGCGCAGGTCTTTTTCCGCGCGCCGTTGCAGGCTGATATCGCGGCCGACGCCGAGCATGCCCTTGAAGCGTTCCTGTTCGTCCCACATGGGGATCAGGCGCAGCTCCACCGGGACTTTACGGTCGTCGGCGCGCAGCACATCGAAGAAAAACAATTGCGCGCTGACCTGGTCGCGCATCTCGGCCATGCGCTGCGGGTCGCCCAAGGCATGGCGGATGCGTTCCAGCAGGGCATACATGCCGACCAGTTGGCGCGGGTTGGTGGCCAGACTGTGGAAGCCATTCTCCAGCACCCAGTTCGGCGAATAACCGAGCACCGGTTCCACCGAGGGGCTGACGTAGTTGAGTTGCAGATGATCGTCGGTGGAAAAGATCACGTCGCTGATGCTTTCCGCCAGCAGCCGATAGCGTTGCTCGCTGGCGCGTAGCGATTCGCTGCTGATGATCTGCTCGTTGATGTCCTTGGCCACGCCGATCAGGCGGCTGACCCGGCCGGATTCGTCGTAGGACAGCGCCTGCTCGCGGATATCGAACCAGTGCCAGCTGCCGTCGCGGTGGCGCCAGCGCAACTGGCAATGCAGTTGCTGATCCTTGGCCACCACCTGCTGCAGGTTGCGCATGCGCTGATACTGCTCCCAGTCGTCCGGGTGCAGGAGCTTTTCCCAGAGCTTGTCGCCCATGGCGCGCATTTCCGCTTCGCTGTAACCCAGGTCCGGGCCGAGGCGGTGGTTGCTGAACAGCACGCGCTTGTTCGGCACATCGTGCACATAGAGGGTGTCGGGCACCGTGCGGACCACATCGGACCAGAAGCGTTCGCGCTCGATCAGCGACAACTCGATGCGTTTGCGACTGGTGATGTCGCTGATGCTCAGGGTGACGGCATGCAGATCCTGCGGGTTCTCCGGCAGGCGCATCACCAGCCACAGGTGGCGCTCATGGCCCAGCGGCGTTGTGATCTGGGTTTCCATTTCCAGCAGCTTGCCGCCTTCGATAAGCGCGCTCAGCAACTGCTGGCGAAAGCCATCGGGGCGCGGCTGGCTGCCGCGCAGCAGATGCTCGGCTGCCTGGGCGCCCGATTCGACGCCGAGCAGGCGCAGCGCCACCTGGTTGGTTTCGGTGATCTGCACCAGTCGGGTCAGCAGCTCGTAGCGCTCCGCCGAGGCCAGCAGCCATTGCTCGAGATTGGCCTTGTCGTGCAACTGCTGGGTTTGCAGATACTGATGCAGCTCGGCGAGGTCGAGCACGCAGAGCGCGGTGCCGGTGCCCTCGAAGATATCCTGATAGCGTCGCCGGGTTTCCTGCAGCACCCGGGTGGCGTGCTGGTCCTCGGTGATATCGCGCAGCGCCCAGACGTACCCCGCGGTTTCGGGCAAATCGCTGCGGGCGATATCGAACAAGCGTGGCTCGCCGTTCAGCTCGAGTTCCAGCAGGTCATGGCCGTGTTCGTGAATCGAGCCGTGCGCTTGCAGCAATTGCGTGTCGAAATGCGGCACCAGCTGCAGAAGGCTCTTGCCTTGAATCGCCGCGTTGCTGACGCCGAACAGGGCTTCGGCTTGGGGGTTGAGGTAACTCAGTACGCCGTCGCGATCGGTCACCATGATCCGCTCTTCGAGGGCGCCGAGCGCACTGACCGCTTGCCGCTGAGCGCTTTGCGCAGCGCTTTCGCGCTCGCGCCTATGTTGTTGGTCATGTACCAGGCGATACAGGGCGAACAGCGCCAGCAGGCTGCAGAGGGTCAGCAGCGCCAGATTGCCCGGCTGCCGATCCTGTTGAAAATAGGCGGGCACCAGTGTCAGCAACAACAACCCGAGCACCGACGCCAGCAGCGCCAGCCAGGTGCTTTTGCGCCGCTCGCGCAGGGGCTCGGCTCGCGATTGAGGCGAAGAACGCGGCGGCGACGAGGCGGGCGGGGTGGGCACGTGCTTAAATCCTGGGCTCGGAGCGTGAACGGTGACTATTAAGTAGTTGGCACGCGCAGGGCGCTTAGCATGCCATAACCGTGGCAAAGTGCCAGTTCGGTCGACGAGCGTCGTTTGCCCTGGATCACGCATTCCGGTAGTTTTGCCGCATGCGCGCGGGTACTTCGAGCACCGACTGTTTGCCGCCCTCGCCGGCCAGGCGGCGCAAGCGAATTTCCCATCTCAGGGGGGATCGCGCAACAGCCGCCAACCATTTCAATCCCTTGTCCCATAGCACCCAGGTTATCCATGGCTCAATACGTATACACCATGCACCGGCTGAGCAAAGTAGTGCCGCCGAAGCGGGAAATCCTCAAGAACATCTCCCTGTCGTTTTTCCCTGGCGCCAAAATCGGCGTGCTCGGCCTCAACGGCTCGGGCAAATCCACCCTGTTGAAAATCATGGCCGGCGTCGACACCGAGTTCGACGGCGAAGCCCGGCCGATGCCCGAGCTGAATGTCGGCTACCTGCCGCAGGAGCCGCAGCTCGACCCGAGCAAGACCGTGCGCGAAGTGGTGGAGGAAGCTGTCAGCGCGATCAAGGACGCCCAGGCGCGTCTCGATCAAGTGTACGCCGCCTACGCCGAGCCGGATGCCGATTTCGACAAGCTGGCCGCCGAACAGGCCAAGCTCGAAGCGATCCTGCAAACCAGCGACGGCCATAACCTCGAACGCCAGCTGGAAGTCGCCGCCGACGCCCTGCGTCTGCCGGCCTGGGACGCCAAGGTCGCCGTGCTCTCCGGTGGCGAGAAGCGCCGCGTGGCGCTGTGCCGCCTGCTGCTATCCGCCCCGGACATGCTGCTGCTGGACGAACCGACCAACCACCTGGACGCCGACTCGGTGGCCTGGCTGGAGCACTTCCTTCACGACTTCCCCGGCACCGTGGTGGCGATCACCCACGACCGCTACTTCCTCGACAACGTCGCCGGCTGGATCCTCGAACTCGACCGTGGCGCGGGCATCCCTTACGAGGGCAACTATTCCGGCTGGCTGGAAGCCAAATCCAACCGCCTGGCGCAGGAATCCAAGCAGCAGTCGGCCCATGAAAAGGCCATGAAGGAAGAGCTGGAGTGGGTGCGCAAGGGCGCCAAGGCCCGCCAGGCCAAGTCCAAGGCTCGCCTGCAGCGCTTCGAGGAACTGCAATCGCAGGAATTTCAGAAGCGCAGCGAGACCAACGAAATCTATATCCCGGCCGGTCCGCGTCTGGGCGACAAGGTCATCGACTTCAAGAACGTGACCAAGGGTTACGGCGACCGTGTACTGATCGAGGATCTCTCGTTCAGCATGCCCAAGGGCGCCATCGTCGGCGTGATCGGCGGCAATGGCGCGGGCAAGTCGACCCTGTTCCGCATGATCATGGGCAAGGAGCAGCCGGACTCGGGCAGCATCGAGATCGGCGACACCGTGCAGGTCGCCTGCGTCGACCAGAGCCGCGAGGACCTGGACGGCAGCAAGACCGTATGGGAAGCGGTATCCGATGGCTCCGACATGATCCGCATCGGCAGCTATGAAGTGCCGTCGCGCACCTATGTGGGGCGCTTCAACTTCAAGGGTGGCGACCAGCAGAAGTTCGTCAAGAACCTGTCCGGCGGTGAGCGGGGTCGCCTGCACCTGGCGCTGACGCTGAAGGAAGGCGCCAACGTGCTGCTGCTCGACGAACCGTCCAACGACCTCGACGTGGAAACCCTGCG
>CBIHQF010000132.1:0-8381 GCA_966211665.1 uncultured Pseudomonas sp.
ATGATGCACCTGCTTCAACTCAATAACCGTGTTGCACTCAGCTCCTGCAACCGCCCTCTCTTGTCGTGAGACTTTTGCGGACCCGTAGGATGGGTTGAGCGTAGCGATACCCATGCTGTCGAGCGGCATACCCGATCGCCGATAACACCGCGTCGAATCATGTTGGGTTACGCGGCGGCTGAGGGCGATGGCGTTGCTTAAACCGCGACAATCGCCGCTAACCCAACCTACGAACGGCAAGCAACTCCCATGCGCCGCATGCACTTACTGATCGTAAAGAAAGGTGTCGTCGAGCTGATCGGCGCTGCTGACGGTCACTTGCAGGTCGTTGACCAGGCCGTCGGTCAGGCCATAGATCCAGCCGTGTACCGCCAGCGGTTGGCCGCGGCGCCAGGCGCTTTGCACGATGGTCGTGTGGCAGACGTTGCGCACCTGGCGTTGTACGTTGAGTTCGCACAGCAGGTCGACCTGGGCTTCCGGCTCCAGCCCTTTGAAGCGTTCCAGGTTCTGGTGGTAGAGCGCCTTGAGCGCGCGCAGCCAGTTGTCGATCAGTCCCAGCGCTTCATGGCCCAGGGCCGCGCGCACGCCGCCGCAGCCGTAGTGGCCGCAGACGATCACCTGTTTGACCTGCAGCACGTCGACCGCGTACTGCAACACCGAGAGAAAATTCATATCGGTGGCCACCACCATATTGGCCACATTGCGGTGTACGAACAGCTCGCCGGGCATCAGACCGACCACTTCGTTGGCCGGCACGCGGCTGTCCGAGCAGCCGATCCAGAGAAATTCCGGGCGTTGTTGCCGGGCCAGGCGGGCAAAGAATTCCGGGTCTCTGGCGGTCAGCGATTCGGACCAGAAGCGGTTATTGGCCAATAGTTGTTCGACGTCCATCGGTTCCCCCCTTTCCTCGCCGGCGGCAAGAATATGGCGGAAGCATAGCCAGCAAGAGCGGCATGCCAGATTGTCTTGGATCAATATTCCATTCGCCCTGCCGGCTTTCCATGCACCCTGCCGCCGCCACCGAGCAGACCTACGACGGGCAGGTTCTGTTGTGGGGGGAATGAGCCGATTTTTAGCTCGAGTCTGGCGTGTGTCGCCGCCAACTAGTGTCCCGTCCACCATCATGTGTCGGTTTAATGCCGGGGCTGGGTGGGAGGGGCTTTAGCCGCGATTGACCGTAAGGGCGCTGAAAGCATCGCGGCTGAAGCGGGGTGCCGCCCAGCGGAGCGCCGCCCGGCCCCTCCCACGGACTGCGACAAATGATTCCTGTCGCGACACTAGTACTGTTGCCGTTCCCTGATCGCTGCATTGAAGCGTTCGACCACCTCGCCGGGGATTTTCAACGAGAAGATGTAGTGCAGCGGGTCTGCGACCTGCTCGTCGATTACCAGTAGTCGTATTGGATGGGGGGAGGTTTGCGTAAGCATCTGGGCAACGCTGTCCTCGAGAATGAAGCCGTCCAGGCGGTTGCGGATCAACATCTCGATCATCTGCTCGTTGCTGCCCAGGTGCACCAGCTCAACGCCATCTGCGCTGTCCTCCAGGATGCGCTGCATTTTTTCGCCGTAGGAGTTTCCGCGGAAAAGCCCCAAGTAACGTTTACCCCCATGTGCCGATACGGCCTGTATCCAGTCGTAAAGCGAAACCGAACCGGTTTGGTTGCTAGCCTCGCCCTTGGTAACCAGGACGAACTGCTCCTGACGGTAAGGAACGGAATACTGGGCGAATTCGTCGCGCTCTTTCGAATAGCCGGCGCCGTATAAAAGGTCGAGCGAGCCGTCGCTCAACATGTGTAGAGCGCGCACCCAGGGCACCTGGATCATATGAAGATCGCAGCCCGAAGCGTCGGCTGTGGTTTTTAGAAGATCGTATTCCAGACCGTGGAACTGACCATCCTTCGATACGATATAGGGCGGCCAATCATCCCAGCCGACCCGTAGTTCGCATTCGCCAGGGGACTGCTCCGCCAGTGTCGATGTACAGATGAAGGCCAAACCGGCCAGCAATAACCTATAAAACGAACGGTACCGCATGGGTTTTCTCATATATGAAACATAGACCTATATAGAGCGTATCCGGCAGCCGTTCAAGCTGCTGGTGTCGCAGCGCCCCGGCGGCCCAGGCCTTGCAGCCTGCGCACCTGCCTGCAGCTGCTGATGGCGTCGACTGTGCCGGAAAGCCGCCAAAAGCCGTGCTGCCTCTTTGGAGGTAGTGCCTCCGAGGAATGGGCGCACCCGCGCGATCGCCCTAGCATGGCGATCAAGGAGGTGCCCCCAATGCTCACCGACGTAACGACGCTTGCCGCACTTCGACAACACCACCTGTTCGCAAAATTGCCCGAGGCGGCCTTTCATGAGGTCTGCAACCTGGCCATCTCGCGCCGGCTGGAGAGTGGCGACATCCTGTTCCATCAGGGTGATAAGGCCGAGCGTTTCTACCTGCTACTGCACGGGCAGATCAAACTGATCCGCGTGCTGCTCGAAGGTCAGGAGAAGCTGGTGGAAGTGATATCCGCCGGCCAAAGCTTCGCCGAAGCACTGCTATTCAGCGGCGCGCGCCACTATCCAGTGACGGCCGGAGCCTTGAAGAACTGCACCCTGGTGAGTATCGACGGCGCGCACTACCGGCAACTGCTGGAAAGCCAACCGAAGATCTGCCTCGACCTGCTGGCCGCCTTCAGCATTCGCCTGCATCAGCGCCTCAACGAAATCGACACCCTCTCCCTGGCCAACGCCAGCCGCCGGGTGGCGCGTTACCTGTGCCAACAGCAGGCCGCGGGCAACGGCAAGATCCAGCTCAGCGTGCCCAAACGCTTGATCGCCTCGCAGTTGGGCATCCAACCGGAAACCTTCTCGCGGATTCTTCATCGTCTGATCGACGCCGGTCTTATCGCCATGGAACGCCGCGATATTCGCGTGTTGGATAGCCTGAGCCTGGCCAATTATTGCGATTGAAGGTTTTCGTAGCTCAGATGAAATCCGGGAGCGATATCCCTCGCGAAACCGCTCCCCCGGATTGCATCCGGGCTACCAGAGCGGCGATGGATAGGGGCGCGTAGCCGACGCTGTTTTCATCCCCATCGCAATTGGTGGATGGGTGAAGCGTCATCCACCCTACGAAGTCGTCGGCCTGATCGCCATGGAACGCCGCGATATTCGCGTGTTGGATAGCACGTAGCCTGGGTTGAGCGCAGCGATACCCAGGGCGCCGATTCCCGGGTATCGCTGCGCTCAACCCGGGCTACCGTTGGGTAACTTTGATCTTTCCCACGTGGACGGTTCGACGCCTCGACGTGGGAACGATCAGCACACCGCTACGACTTCGCAAGCCAGGCGATCCTTGGCTACCGTTCGCAGCCGAGGCCGTTGCTACTGGTGCGGCCTCTTATTGGAATGCCTGGGCCGTGCCCGTCGGTGCTTGCTCCTTGAGCGTTTCGCCGAGAGCGCAGATCAGCGCCCAGAGCCTGGGTGGCAGGTTGTCCGGGTCGAGGCTGTCGAGCAGGTTCTTGATCCCCAGACCGAGGTCGGTGTCGCCTTCGATGGTCAGGCGGCGGCGAAAAAACAGGGTGTCCGGGTCTTCCTGGCGGCTGGCGAGCAAGAGGAACTCGCGCCAGTTGCCGCGAATGCACACATCCTCCCGCTCGTCAGGGGCAATACGCAGGCCGCGCGAGTCGCGGGTCAGGCACCAGGCCAGGCGCAGATCGCTGACCTCCAGACGCAACCAGCGGCCTTGCAACAAGTCGAACTCACCGCAGGCAAGGGGCTCGGCGAATAACCGCGCGATGACTTTTTCCAGCACCAGGCGTTGCAACGCGAAGGGCACATGATGCCCCAACGGCAATAGCGGCTGGCCGGCGCGCATGGCGAAACGGGCGAAGGTTTTCATAGCGGTAGATCCTCAGCTCCGAGCATGCCGGCACGGCCATGCCAATAGCCATTACAGCCCTCGACCGCCAGGGGCGGCAGCTCGCCGTTGCGCACCGCGTCGAAGGCCTTGACCACCGCGCTCATACCTTCGGCGCGCGGGCTCAAACGCAATAGATCGGCGCCGTTCGCGGCAAGTTGGGCATAGTCCGCCAGCAGGTTATTGACCTTGGCGGACATGGTCTGGATGCCGTTGAGGGTGAACAGCGCCTCCTGCTCCTGGCTGTGCAGGACGATGCCTTCCGGGTAGTTCTCGCAGCAGATCCGGCAGTCGTCCTTGGGCCGGTTTTCCGCCCGCGCGGTAAAGCACCGCGCCGAGTAGGCCAGGGGGAGATGGCCGTAGGCGAATACCTCCACTTCGGGCCGCGCGACGCCGAGACTGTCGAGCTGCTGCAGAACGCTCAGCAGCAAAGCGCCGGAACATTCCACCGGCGGCACCCAGCGCTGCAAGCCGCAATCGATCAGTTCGGCCAGGGCATGGCCGTTGTACAGGTTGAGCGCGGGGCCCGCGACGAAGGGCAGCTTGCGTTGGTGCAGGAGGTGCACCGCGCCCATGTCGTTGGCCTCCACCAGCAGTTCGCCGTTGTCGCACAGGCGCTTGAGGCTGGACAGTTCGGAGGCCGCCTCGACCAGCGCCAAGCCGGACAACACCAGTTCGGCACGGGTGCATTCGCGCAACTCACGGGCCAGGCCGAGCCAATCGTCCAGGCTCAAAGCGCGGCGCTTGGAGCATACGGTTTCGCCGAGATAGATCGCATCCAACGGCTGCTCGGACATGTCGGCGTAAAAGTCCAACAGCTTTTCGCGGCGCCAATAAAACAGGACGGGGCCCAGGCTGAGTTTCATGATGGCCTCCTCATTGCCAGGATCGGTGGTAGGCGCCCAAGGTGGTCTGGCTGCCTTCGGAAAGCTCGTCCAACGCGCTGCGCCACTGCGGTTGCACGGCATAGCTCTGCGGCGCCCGGGCATGGGCATCCAGTGCGGCGCGCCAGACCCGGGTGACTTGCTCGACGTAAGCCGGGCTGCGCTGGCGGCCCTCGATCTTCACCGCGCTGACGCCCATGGCGGCGAGCTGCGGGATCAGGTCAAGGGTGTTCAAGCTGGTGGGTTCTTCCAGGGCATGGAAGCGCTGGCCATCGACCAAAAACCGGCCCTTGCACAGGGTCGGGTAGCCGGCCGGTTCGTCCTTGGCGTAACGGTCGATCAGCACGCCGTTGAGGCGCGAGGTCAGGCCCTCGGCATCCTCCTGCCAACGCACCGCCTTGGCCGGGGAACAGACGCCGCAGAGATTCGGCGATTCGCCGGTGAGGTAGGACGACAGGTGGCAACGGCCCTCGGCCATGATGCACAGGCTGCCGAAGGCGAACACTTCGATCGGCACCGTGCTTTTGTCCGCCACCTGACGCACCTGGGCCAGCGACAGCACCCGCGGCAACACCGCGCGACGGATGCCGTAGCGCTGCTGATAGAGCGCCAACGCCGCGGCATTGGTCGCAGAGCCCTGTACCGACAGGTGCAGATTGAGTTTCGGGTACTTGCGGCTGGCATAACCCAGTACGCCCGGGTCGGCGGCGATCAAGGCATCCACGCCGAGGTCCGCGGCCTGATCGACCGCACGCTGCCAGCGGCTCCAGCCATCGGGCTGGGCGTAGGTATTGACCGCTACATAGAGCTGACGGCCCTGCTGACGAATCAGTTGCAGACCGGTTTCCAGTTGTTTGTCGTCGAGGTTCAGGCCGGCGAAATGCCGCGCATTGGTGTCGTTGCGAAACCCCACGTAAACCGCATCGGCGCCCTGCCGAACCGCGGCCTTGAGCGCAGGCAAACTGCCTGCCGGGCAAATCAGTTGCATGGAAACTCCGTGCTACGACAAAAATAAGGACTTTAGGGATTTACCCGCGCAGTCGCCTTGATCGGGGTCAACAAGCCTCGCGCCACGTCGTTCTATATGTAGGAGCCAGCTTGCTGGCGATGCTTTTGATCTGCAAATATCGCTAGATCGCCAGCAAGCTGGCTCCTACAAGGCTCGTGAAAAATTAATTTCTACATATAAAACAATGACTTATTTATTGTTTTATAAGAGAAGCTTTAGCCGTGGGGCTGTGGCTGTGCAAGCTTTCGCGGCTAAAGCCCCTCCCACAAGCAGCCATCAGCCGACAGATATGTGACATCCACCCAGTTTGCTGCGCGATGGCACCCTCCCCCACATCACTCAGTGCAGCAACTCAGCAAACGGCAGGTAGTCGATCAAATCGCCCTGCTCCAGGGTTCGGCCCACATCGATCACCGCCAGGCCATCGGCCCAGCAGGCGGAGGTGAGCATGGCCGAGCCCTGTTGCGGGTGCAGGCACACGCGCGGTTGGCCGTCCTGCTCCTGCAAGCGCACGCGCAGGTATTGGCGGCGCGCATTGGCTTTGGGCCAGGCGAACCCGGCCGGCATACGCAACAGCTGGGGTAGCACGCTGAGGCAGCCCTGGGTGCGCAACAGGAACGGCCGCGCCACCACCAGCGCGGTGATCAAGGCCGCCGCCGGGTTGCCCGGCAAGCCGATCCAGGGTTTGCCGCCCACCGAGCCGAAGGCCAGGGGTTTGCCCGGCTGAATCGCCAGGCGCCACAGGTGCAACTGGCCGAGTTCGCGGATCGCCTGTTTGAGGTGATCCTCCTCGCCGACCGAGACCCCGCCCGAGGTGATCAGCAGGTCCCATTCGGACGCCGCCAGGCTCAGCGCATCGCGGCTGGCGGCCAGCTCGTCGGCCATGATTTCGTAGTCGTGCACCTCCAGCCCCAGGCTCTCCAGCAGCCCGCCCAGGCTGTAGCGATTGGCGTTATAGATCTGCCCGGGTTGCAGCACTTCGCCGGGCTCGCGCAGCTCGTTGCCGCTGCTCAGCAAGCCGACGCGCAAGCGCCGATAAACCGCCACCCGCGCGGCGCCGAAACTCGCCAGCAAGCCCAGCTCCTGAGCGCGCAGACGTTTCCCCGCGGCCAGCACCAGGCTGCCGGCGGCCACCTCCTCACCGCGCTTGCGCACATGCTCGCCGCCCTTCACCGGCGGCAGCCACAGTTGCCCGCTTTCCAGCCGGCAGTGCTCCTGGGCCACCACGGTGTCGGCGCCGGGTGGCAGCGGCGCGCCGGTGAAGATGCGCACGGCATGCCCGGGCGGCAGTGTCTGGCTCGCCGCATCGCCGGCGGCGATACGTCCGGCCAATGGCAGGCAGCCGCCCGCGGCGGGTAAGTCGGCGGCGCGCAGGGCATAACCGTCCATCGCGCTGTTATCCCAGGCCGGCACCTCGAACGGCGCGCGCAACGGTTCGGCCAGCACACGGCCGAGCGCCTTGCCGACGGCGACGTATTCCACCGGTGGCGGCGCCGGCGCGTGCGCCAATAACTCGGCGATCGCCTCATCGACCGGGCGCAGCTCGTCGCCGATGCAATCGCAGGCGCTCATGAACGGGCTCCGCAGCGCTGCGCCTGGGGCTGATCGGCCAGGCGTTTGAGATGGGCGACGAAATTGCACGGGCCGGTGCGGCTGTCCAATTGTTCGCAAAGAATCTTTTGCCAGGCCGTGCGGCAGGCATTCGGCGAGCCGGGCAAGCAGCAGATCAATACGCCGTTGCTGATCCCGGCCAGGGCGCGCGATTGCAGGCTGGAGGTGCCGATCTCCGCCAGGGAGACCTGGCGGAACAGCTCGCCGAAGCCATCGACCTGCTTGTCCAGCAAGGGCGCCACCGCTTGCGGGGTGTTGTCGCGGGCGGTGAACCCGGTGCCGCCGGTAATCAATACCACCTGCACCAAGGGGTCGGCTATCCAGGCGCACAGCTGGGCGCGGATCTGCCAGATGTCGTCGATCACCAGAGCGCGCTCGACCAGGGCGTGGCCGGCGGCCTCCAGGCCGTCGATCAGGGTCTGCCCGGACGTATCGGTCGCCAGGCTACGGGTGTCGCTAACGGTCAATACCGCGATACGCAACGATTGGAAATCGGCACTCGATAAATGAGCCATGCGCAAAGCCTCCATTGGGTGTATCAGCAGACTGCATCGGCGCCCCGGCGCGGCCTATTCCCCGTTGGAGGTATGCCCTTGCGCCGATGGGCCGCGAGCCCAGGCGCACTGGGATTCGGCCGCCACTGCGACGCAAGGTCGCGGGCGCCGGCCGGAATAGCGGGCGCAGGTCGGGTTAGCGGCAATTGGCACAGTGCCGGTCACACCGCGATTTACGCTGCCGCGTAACCCGACAACGGTATTCGCGGCTGAAGCCCCTCCCACGCCCGACAACGTTATTCGCGGTCGTGCAGGCTTACCCCTCGGGCCGTTGCGCACCCAGGCAGCGCGGCGAGCTGGTGTTCGAACGCTTTGCATACCGCGCCCATCGTCAGCCGGCCGATGGGGGAAAGGTCGATGCGGTCGCGGCTGAGCGTCAGCAAGCCGTCGCGGGCCATCTGTTCCAGCAACGACCAGGAG
>CBIHQF010000133.1:0-8379 GCA_966211665.1 uncultured Pseudomonas sp.
CGCCGAGCATGCGGTTGACCAGGGTCGACTTGCCGACGTTGGGCCGGCCGATGATCGCCAGCTTGATCCCGTCCTTTTCGCTCGGACCGGGGATGCGCTTGGCCTCCTGGCCTTCCAGCACCACCTCTTCTTCCTCGCCTTCTTGCGGCTCGGCCTCATCCTTGGGGAAGGAACCCAACACCGCTTCGAGCATCTGAGTGATGCCGCGGCCATGGGCACCGGCGATCGCCAGGGACTCACCCATGCCCATGCTGGCGAACTCGGCGCGGGCCAGGTCGGGGTCGAGGTTGTCGACCTTGTTGATCACCAGGAAGCTGCGCTTGTTGCGCCGGCGCAGGTGCTCGCCGATCATCTGATCGGAGGCCGACAGGCCGGCGCGCGCATCCACCAGGAACAACACGGCATCGGCCTCTTCGATGGCCTGCAGCGACTGCTCGGCCATCTTCGCATCGATGCCCTCCTCGTCACCGGAGATACCGCCGGTATCGATGACGATATAGGTGCGGCCCTGCCACTTGGCTTCGCCGTATTGGCGATCTCGGGTCAGACCGGACAGGTCGCCGACAATCGCGTCGCGGCTTTTGGTCAAGCGGTTGAACAGCGTGGACTTGCCCACGTTCGGGCGGCCCACCAGGGCAATTACGGGAACCATTAGGCTCTCCACTTCGTTATTTCAGAAAATACAAAAGCCGCTGCATGGGCAGCGGCCGGAAATCAATACTGACCATGCAACACAGCCGTGAATGCTGTGCAGCATAGCCAAGGTATTAGCGGGTCATCACTTGATGGTCATGGCCACCAGATTGCCGCCATTACCGAAGGCATACAGCCAATCGCCCACAACCAGCGGACGGGCACGCAGGCCATCGCTGTCGATACGCTCGCGGCCGACGAAACGGCCATCCACCTGGCTGATCAGGTGCAGATAGCCTTCCAGATCGCCAAACGCGACATAGCTGGAAAACACTTCCGGTGCCGACAACTGGCGACGTGCCAGGGCATCGTTGCTCCACAACGCCGACGCGGAACGCTCGTCGATGCCTTCCACGGTGCCGTTGGCCAGGCTGACGTAAACGCTGCCGTAACCCTGGGCGAGGCCTACCGAACTGGAGGCTTCGCGTTGCCAGAGGATGCGCCCGCTTTCCAGGTCCAGGGCGGCGAGGCGGCCCTGATAGCTGACGGCGTAAAGCGTGCCGCCGGACAGCAGCAGACCGCCGTCGATGTCCACGACGCGCTCCAACTCGGAGCGCCCTTGCGGGATCGCCACGCGCTGTTCCCACACCGGGATACCACGCTGCGCATCGAGGGCGATGACTTTACCGCTGGACAAGCCCGCGATGGCCAGACGATTGGTCAGCACCGGGCTGCCGGTACCGCGCAATGTGAGCACCGCCGGGGTGTTGTCGAACAACCAACGCTGGTCGCCGGTATCGGCATCCAGGGCGATCAGACGGTCGTCCTGGGTTTGCACCAGAACGATATCGCCGTTGATCGCCGGCGCCGCGAGCACTTCGCTGGGCACCCGGGCACGCCATTTTTCTTCGCCGGAAACCGTATCCAGAGCGATGATTTCGCCTTTCAGGGTGCCGACCACGACCAGGCCGTAACCGGCGCCGACTGCGCCGGAAACCGGTAACTCCAGATCGACCTTCCAGATCACCTTACCGCTCATGCGGTCGAGCGCCATGACCAGGCCTTCGACGTCGGCGGCGAAAATGCTGTCGCCGTCGACGGCCGGCACCAGCATATTGAAGGTTTCGCCCTGGCCTTGACCGATCGAGCGGCTCCATTCTTTTTTCAGCTGCACTTCTTTCTCGAACTTCGGCAGCTCTGCCGGCGGCAGTTCCTTCTTGCTATTGCTGCTGCAACCAACGGCCATAACGGCCAGGGCCAGCAGTGCGGCAGTTTTCCAACGCATCACGTCACGCATCCCCTTTCGCCAGATCGTCGAGCTTCATTTGCAGGCCACCGACGGCGGCCTCTTCGGACAACGCGGCTTTGGCCTTGAGGTAGGCGGCGTGCGCATCGTCGTCGCGACCCAGCTTGACCAGCAGATCGCCCTTCAATTCTTCGCGGCTGGCCTCATAGGCCGGCGCGGCATCGCCTTCGAGCAGTTGCAGAGCTTCCTGCGCCTTGTCCTGGGCAGCCAACACCCGCGCCAGGCGCTGGCGTGCCAATTCGGCCAGGGTGTCGTCGGCGGGCTTGTCGACAATCGCCTGCAATTCAGCTGCGGCATCGTCCAGTTTGCCGGACTCGACCGCGACCTTGGCAACGAAAAGGCTGCCGTATTGCGCGTAATGAGTGCCAGCGTAATCACTCTTGAGCTTGCTCGATAGTTCGACGACCTTGGCCATATCGGGCTGCCCGTTGGGGCTCAAGGCGGTTTCCAGCAATTGCTGGTAAATCATGGACGCACCCTGGGCCTGATTGGCCTGGTACTTCTGCCAACCCTGCCAGCCGAATACCGCCACCAAGGCCAACGCCACACCGGTGAGCAATGGCTTGCCATTGCGCTGCCACCACTCCTTGATTACCGCAAGCTCTTCATCATCGGTACGCGAAACCACCCCAATACTCCTTTTCGCTAAATAGCTAAATCGCTTAAGCCTGCACTGCGCAGGTCGCCAAATGGTCGGCCAATGCCGACCAGGCAATACTTTGTTGTTCACCCTGATCGCGTAGCGGCTTGCAACCTACCACTTGCTGGGCCAGTTCGTCTTCACCCAAGACCAACGCGAAGAGCGCGCCGCTCTTATCGGCCTTCTTCAACTGGCTCTTGAAACTGCCGGCGCCGGCGTTGACCTGCAAACGCAGCCGCGGTAATTGATCGCGCAAGCGCTCGGCCAATGCCAGCGCCGCCAGTTCCGCCGGTTCGCCGAAGGCACACAGGTAGACATCGACCTGACGGGCGATTTCCGCGGGTACTTTACCCAGGGTTTCGAGGAGTAGCACCAAGCGCTCGATACCCATGGCGAAACCGACACCCGGCGTCGGCTTGCCGCCCATCTGTTCGACCAGGCCGTCGTAACGACCACCGGCACAAACGGTACCCTGGGCGCCGAGCTGGTCGGTGACCCACTCGAACACGGTCTTGCTGTAATAATCCAGGCCGCGCACCAGTTTGGGATTGATCGTGTAAGGAACGCCCGCGGCGTCCAAACGGGCTTTGAGGCCGTCGAAGTGGATACGCGACTCTTCGTCCAGGTAATCCGCCATCTTCGGCGCATCGGCCAGCAGCGCCTGGGTTTCGGGGTTCTTGCTGTCGAGCACGCGCAACGGGTTGCTGGTCAGGCGCCGGCGACTGTCTTCGTCCAACTGATCGGCGCGAGCGCTGAGATACTCCACCAAGGCCTCGCGATAGATCGCTCGCGCTGCGCTGGTGCCCAGGCTGTTCAGCTCCAGGGTGACCGAGTCGCGAATGCCGAGCAGGCCCCACAGGCGCCAGGTCAGCACGATCAGCTCGGCATCGATATCCGGGCCGTCGATATTGAACACTTCCACGCCGATCTGATGGAACTGGCGATAGCGCCCTTTCTGCGGGCGCTCATGACGGAACATCGGGCCGATATACCAGAGCTTCTGGCTCTGTCCGCCACCGGCCAGACCATGCTCGAGTACCGCCCGTACACAGGCCGCGGTACCCTCGGGGCGCAGGGTCAGGGAATCGCCATTGCGATCCTCGAAGGTGTACATCTCTTTTTCGACGATATCCGTCACTTCGCCGATCGAGCGTTTGAACAGCTCGGTGAATTCGACGATGGGCATGCGGATCTGTCGATAGCCATAGCCATCGAGCAGGCGTGCCACGCTGTCTTCGAAGTAACGCCAAAGCGGGGTCTGCTCGGGCAGTGTGTCGTTCATACCACGGATGGCTTGCAGGGACTTGCTCAATTCGGTTCCTTAGCGGTTAGCTGCGCACGATCAGGGCGGCGTCAGCAGCGACCTTCTCGGCCGCTTTCTCGCGGATCAACCTCTCCAGCTGATCCACCAGGTTGTCATTATTCAGTTTCTGCGCAGGCTTGCCATCGATATAGATCAGGTTGTTCGGCGAACCACCGGTCAAACCGATATGGGCTTCCTTGGCTTCGCCGGGGCCGTTGACCACACAACCGATCACCGCGACGTCGAGCGGCACCAGCAGGTCTTCGACTCGCGTTTCCAGCTCGTTCATGGTCTTGACCACATCGAAGTTCTGCCGCGAGCAGCTAGGGCAGGCGATGAAATTGATGCCACGCGAACGCAGGCGCAACGACTTGAGGATATCGAAACCGACTTTGATCTCTTCGACCGGATCGGCCGCCAGCGAAATGCGGATGGTATCGCCAATCCCGTCAGCCAGCAGCATGCCCAGACCGACCGAAGACTTCACCGTACCGGAGCGCAAACCGCCGGCTTCGGTGATGCCCAGGTGCAGCGGCTGCTCGATCTGCTTGGCCAACAACCGGTAAGCCTCGACCGCCATGAATACGTCCGACGCTTTGACGCTGACTTTGAAATCCGGGAAGTTCAGGCGATCCAGGTGCTCGACATGGCGTAGCGCCGACTCGACCAGGGCCTCCGGGGTCGGCTCGCCGTATTTCTTCTGCAGGTCTTTTTCCAGCGAGCCTGCGTTGACTCCGATGCGGATCGGGATACCCCGCGCGCGCGCGGCCTCGACCACCGCTCGGACCCGGTCTTCGCGGCCGATATTGCCCGGATTGATGCGTAGGCAGTCGACACCCAGTTCGGCCACGCGCAGGGCGATCTGATAGTCGAAATGAATATCGGCCACCAGCGGCAGGCTGACCTGCTGCTTGATCCGGCCGAAGGCTTCGGCGGCGTCCATATCGGGCACGGAGACACGCACGATATCGGCACCCGCATCTTGTAGACGGCGGATCTGCGCGACCGTGGCGGCCACATCGTTGGTATCGGTATTGGTCATGCTCTGCACCGCGATGGGTGCATCGCCCCCTACGGGTACCGAGCCGACCCAGATTTTGCGCGATACACGGCGCTTGATCGGTGATTCACCATGCATCTTATTGCCCACCCAATGTGATGCGCGCGGTTTCACCCGTGATAAAGGGGGCCACATCGACTGCCGCGCCGTTGTAACTGACTTGAGCGCCGCGGGCATAGCCCAGACGCAGTTCAAGTGGCGCCTCACCAACCAGTTGCAGGCTGTCGCCCTTACGCTTGAGTCCGCCGAACACTATTTTGCCGTTGGCGTCGCGCAACTGCACCCAACAATCGGCACTGAACTGCAAAGCCACGACGCCCTCGCCCGCAGCTGCGGTCAAAGGTTCTGCGACGGGCTCCGGGACAACGGCCGCTGGGCTTTCTTCGGTGGTAGTCGGCAGCACCTCAGGTGCAGGATCCTCAGCGGGGGATTCAGGTTGTTCCGCAGCTACATCCGGTGTTGTCGCGACCGGCTCCTCTTCCAGCACCACGCCCTGGGCATCAGGCTGGGCGGCGATATCCGCCGATACGCTCGGCAGATCCAATTCCGTACCGGCCTGAGCGTCGATCACCGCTTGGTCTTCAGGCTCATCGAGCACATGGATCTGGGTAGCGCCGTCGGCCCCTTCCACTTCGACTCGGCCAATACCGCTGGTCGGCAGCAGATCGGTTTGAGCCTTGGATTGTTCCTGCCACCAATAAAAGCCTACGCCCGCCAGCGCCAAGAGCAGCAGGAAGCTGACGAAACGCAGCACCTTCTGCGAGTAGCGCGCCGGCTCTTCGATATGCCCCAAGCTATGCACGCTGGCACCGGCGGAATCGCTACCGGTGAACTGATCGAACTCGAGTACCAGGCGGTTCTGGTCCATGTCGAGCAATTTGGCATAGGCACGAATATAACCACGGGCAAAGGTATGCCCTGGCAATTTATCGAAAGCACCGACTTCGATCTGCCCCAGGCGTTGCGGGGTCAGGTTGAGCTGCGCGGCCACCTCGGCGATCGTCCAACCTTTGCTCTCGCGAGCCTTGCGCAGGGATTCACCGGGATTGACGCGATGGACTACTGCAACTTCAGAAGGTGCCGCTTTCATCATTGCTCCGAAAGGTATTGCTGATATTCCGGCGTACCGGGATAAAACCGCTTCAACTGCAAACCGATGCTGGCGGCCTTGTCGCGATCGTCGAAAATTTTCGCCAGGCGGGCACCGAGCAACAGGCTGCGTGCATTCTGCTCGGACAGCGCACTAAAGCCTTCGTAATAGCGGCGCGCGGGAATGTACTCCTTGTCCTCGTAGGACAACAACGCCATTTCCAGAAGCGCCATGGAGCGCTTGCTGTTGAGGCGCAACGCGCGCTCGAAATAGCCTTTGGCCTGCTGCCGCTGGGCGAGCCTCATCGCGGTCATCCCCAGGTTCTCGAAAACCCTGGAACGTTCCGGGTAGAGAGTGTCCTGAGTGGCCCGCTGAAAATATTCGTAGGCTTCCTGATAACGCTTCTGTTCGAACAGAAAACTGCCGTAATTGTTCAACAGACGCGCATCGCCGCCACGCTGCGACAAGGCCTTACGGTAGTGCTCGTCGGCCAGCTTGGCTTCCATTTCCATCTGAAACACCAACGCCAGGGCGGCGTGGGCATCGGCGTTGGCGGGGTCGAGTTCGAGGGCTTTTTTCAGCGGCACCTTGGCGCGCTCGCTTAAACCTTGCTGCACGTACCCGAGCCCCAACTGGATGTAGGCGTCGCGGGCTTCGTCTCGCCCTTCATCGGTTCTCATCGGATCGACCTTGCCCGTCGACACACAACCGGCCAACAGGCTGGCGACTAATAAGAACAGCGCTGGGCGCAGGATCATGGGAGTCCTCTCTTCAGGTTCGATTGGCGGCGGAACGCGGCGTCTCTGCCTCGCTACTTACATCACGCAGGGCAATGTAGCGCTCACTGCGACGGGTACGATCCATGACCTGACCAACCAACTGGCCGCAGGCGGCATCGATGTCTTCCCCTCGCGTGGTGCGCACGGTGACATTGTGCCCGGCTTTGTGCAGCAGGTCCTGGAAACGGCGAATGGCATTGTTGCTGGGCCGTTCGTAACCCGAGTGAGGGAAGGGATTAAACGGGATTAAATTGATCTTGCAAGGCACATCTTTGAGAAGTGCGATCATCTCCTCAGCCTGCTCCGGCTTATCGTTGACATCCTTGAGCAAGGTGTACTCGATGGTCAGCACGCGCTTCTCGCCGAGGCGCGAGACATAGCGCTTGCAGGCCGCCAGGAGCATTTCCAGCGGGTACTTCTTGTTGATCGGCACCAACTGATTGCGCAGCTCGTCGTTCGGCGCGTGCAGGGACAGCGCCAGGGACACGTCGATGACTTCGCCTAGCTTGTCGATCATCGGCACCACACCCGAGGTGGACAGGGTCACCTTGCGCTTGGAGATGCCATAGCCGAGGTCGTCCATCATGATCCGCATGGCGGCGACCACGTTATCGAAGTTCAACAGCGGCTCGCCCATGCCCATCATCACCACGTTGGTGATGGCACGGTCGATCTTCGCCGGCACGCTGCCGAACGACTTGTTGGCGATCCATACCTGGCCGATCACTTCGGCGGCGCTCAGATCGCTGTTGAAACCTTGCTTGCCGGTCGAGCAGAAACTGCAATCCAGCGCACAGCCGGCTTGCGACGAGACACAGAGCGTGCCACGCGAGCCCTGGGGGATATACACGGTTTCCACACAACTACCCGACGCCACCCGCACTACCCACTTGCGCGTGCCATCGGTGGAAATATCTTCGCTGACCACTTCCGGGCCGCGGATTTCGGCACAAGCCTTGAGCTTCTCGCGCAAGGCCTTGCCGACGTTACTCATGGCATCGAAGTCATCGACGCCAAAATGGTGAATCCACTTCATCACCTGACCGGCGCGGAAACGTTTCTCCCCGATACGCTCGAAGAACTGTTCCATCTCCGTCTGGGTCAAACCCAGCAGATTGATTTTACCGGTAGCTTCAGTCATGGCTTCACCCTCGCACGTTTCGCTGTTAGCGAAGGCGTGCGCATACCTCGGTCGCAGCGAAGAAGTAAGCGATTTCACGAGCAGCGGAAGCCTCGGAATCGGAACCGTGCACGGCGTTTTCGTCGATGGATACCGCGAAATCGGCGCGAATGGTGCCGGCAGCCGCTTCTTTCGGGTTGGTTGCGCCCATCAGCTCGCGATTTTTCAGTACAGCGTCCTCACCTTCCAGAACCTGGACGATGACCGGGCCGGAAGTCATGAAAGCAACCAGATCCTTGAAGAAACCGCGCTCGCTGTGCTCGGCGTAGAAGCCAGCGGCTTCGCGCTCGGACAGCTGGACCATTTTCGAAGCGACGACGCGCAGGCCGGCCTTTTCGAAACGAGTGGTGATTTCGCCTACGACATTTTTAGCGACGGCGTCGGGCTT
>CBIHQF010000134.1:0-8309 GCA_966211665.1 uncultured Pseudomonas sp.
TCGGGCTTCCTGCTTCGCTCTACCTCCTGCATCCATGCAGTCGTCGCCTACGTTTCAACGGCCTACTAATATGCTGCTCGATTTCACCCAGCTCACTCCACTGCAGTGCTATCGCTGGCTGACCGCTACCGTGACGCCGCGACCGATCGCCTGGGTATCCAGTCTATCTGCCGAAGGCGCCAGCAACCTGGCGCCTTTCAGCTTCTTTCAGGTGATCAGCGATGCGCCGCCGACCTTGATGATCAATGTCGGCACGCGCGATGACGGCAGCCTCAAGGACACCCTGCGCAATGCCCGGGAGACGGGCGAGCTGGTGATTCAGCTGGTCTCGTTCGCCCAGGCCGAGGCGATGAACGCATCGGCCGCTGTGCTGCCCCATGGCATCAGCGAGTTTGAGCGATGCGCTATCGCCAGTCAGCCGTCGCTCAAGGTCGCACCGGCGCGCGTGCTCGGCGCTCCCGTCGCTTTCGAATGCCGCGTGGCGCAGATTCAGCCTTATCCGGCGGCAACGCCCAACTGTCATTTGATTTTCGCCGAGGTGCTGCTGGCGCATATCGACGATGCGGTATTGGATGCGCAAGGGCGTATCGATGCGGGCAAACTCGATCTGGTCGGGCGCCTCGGTGGGATGGCTTACAGCCGCACCCGGGAGCGCTTCGAGCTGCAACGGCCGGGCTAGTTTCATACCGCCGGCTCGTTTCAGAGGCTGCTCCGTTTGGGTGCGCCGGTGCTCACTCCTGGAACGGGCGGGTTGCCCTCAGGGACAAAAGCGACACTCACATAGCTAAAAACTCCACTATCCCACTGCTGGCTTGTCGCCAGCAGCCTTGCTCTCCTATGTTGTCGGCTCGCGGCGACTGGCCGCAGGCAGCCGGGCAGGGGAGTGGGGCGATGCAGTGGCGTATTGCTAGTTTGAGCACGGCTACCAAGCTGATGCTCGGTTTTGGCGTGGTTCTGGCGCTGACCGCGGTGGTGGCCGCTACCGGCTTTTCCGCGTTGCACGAGCTGGGCGTGCGTTCAGCTTTCCTCGAGCGGATGAGCGCCATCAATACCCAGGTTCTACAGCTGCGCCAGGTCGAACAGGCGTTCGCCCTCACCGGCGACAAGCAACGACGCGAGCAGTTGCATGCGCAGGCGCAAGCCATTCTGCAAGACAGCGAATCGCTGAAGGCCGAGCTACCGGCCAGCGAAGGCGAAGCCCTGAGCGAGGTCGAGGCGCTGATCGCGCAATACATGCTGGCTTTCGATCGCTACGCTGACCTCAGCGAAAACATGAGCCTGTCGCTCGACGCCGCCAACTGGCTGGTCGTCAGCGCCGCCAACAGTCTCGACTTGCTCAAGGAGGGATTGGCGGAAGACGGCCTCGACCTGCTCAAGAGTAGTCAGGGTGTTAGCGGAGCCGAGTCGG
Source organism: uncultured Pseudomonas sp. (assembly GCA_966211665.1). Taxonomy (GTDB): domain Bacteria; phylum Pseudomonadota; class Gammaproteobacteria; order Pseudomonadales; family Pseudomonadaceae; genus Aquipseudomonas. Next base: position 1,409 of record CBIHQF010000134.1, read on the forward strand.
TGATCCAGGCCGGGCAACTGAGCCGGGTGCATCAGTTGCTGCTACAGGCGCTCGTCCAGGCTCGCATACGCCTCGAGCAAAGCCGCAGCACGGGCGAGGCGAGCCAAGACGAAATCGGCGAAGCCAGCGATGCGCAGAAGCTCGCGGCCGAGCTGCGCGACGCGATGAACGACCCCGGTTATGCCTCGGTTTTGGTCGAGGTCATCGGCAATGTCGATTCCTTCGGCCAGCGCCTGCAGGAGTACACCGGTCTGTTGGTGCAACAGCGCGAGGAACATGGGCGTCTGGCCGAGCAGGCCAGGGCGATTCTCGATCGGGTCGATCAGGCTTATGCCTTGCAGAAGACGCAAATGCAGCGCCAGTTGCAGCGCAGCACCTGGCTGATCCTGATCGCCAGCGCTTTAGCTTTGGCGATCGGTCTTTTCGCTACCGTGTTGATCACCCTGTTGATCGTCCGGCCGTTGAAGCAGGTGATCGCGCAGGCCAGGCTGATTGCCGCCGGCGATCTGAGCGCGCGGATCGAGGTACGGCGCAGCGATGAAATCGGCCAGTTGTTCGCCGCTATGCAGGAGATGTCGAATAATTTGCGCAGCATGGTCGGTCGGCTGCAGGCCGGCGTCATTCAGCTCTCCACCTCGGCCCAGGGGCTGGCGACGGTGACCGAACAGACCCGTCAGGGAGTCGACACCCAGAAGGAGGAGACCGAGCAGGTCGCCACCGCCATGAGCGAAATGACCGCCACCGTGCATGAGATCGCGCGTAACGCCGAGGCGGCGGCCACCTCGACCGGGCGTGCCGACGAGTGCGTCGGCATCGGCGGCACCGTAGTGCGCCAGACCTTGGAGCGGATCAATCAACTTGCGGCGGCGATGACCGACACCACGCAGAGCATCGAGACCCTTAGCCAGGACACTCAGCGGATCGAAGCGATCCTGGATGTGATCAAGAGTGTCGCCGAGCAGACCAATCTGCTCGCGTTGAATGCGGCCATCGAAGCCGCAAGGGCCGGTGACCAGGGCCGTGGTTTCGCCGTGGTGGCCGATGAGGTGCGTGCGCTGGCCAAGCGTACGCAGCACTCCACGACCGAGATCGAAGGCTTGGTCATCGTCCTGCGCGATGGCGCGCGGCGCTCGGTGGATGCTATGCGTCAGATCGGCACGCGAGTGGACCAGGCGGTAACGGACGCCAATCAGACCTCGGTCGCCTTGGCGGATATCGCCGAAGCCGTGACGCTGATTTTCGAGATGAACCAGCAGATCGCCGCGGCGGCCGAAGAGCAGACCGCAGTGGCCGAGGAGATCAATCGCAGTGTGACCTCCATCCGCGATATTTCCGATCAATCCGCGGCGGCGATGCAGACGTCCGCCGCCTCCAGTGCCGAACTCGCCGATCTAGGGCGCGAATTGCAGGCCATGGCCGGACATTTCCGCTTGTAAGGCGCCCGCTCGCGCTCTGTGGTTTTGTCCGACGGGTTATCGCTGAAAGTGGCGGATCAGCCACTTCTCCGCTTCGATCAGCACGCCAAGCGCGACCGCGACCAGTAGGCACCCGCCCCAGGCGAGTGCCGGCAGGGCGGCGGTGTCGAACAGCCGCTGCAACGGCGACCAGTAGGTGAATGCCAACTGCATGGCCACCAGCAGCAGAACCATGGCCCAGATCGCCGGGTTGTCGCGCAGGCCGAAATTGGCCGGGCCTTCGAGGCGGCGACTGCTGAACAGGTAAGCGATTTCGCAGGCGACCAGGGCATTCACCGCCAAGGAACGACTGCTTTCCAGGCTCCAACCGAGTGTCTGGCTGTAGAGAAACAGGCCGAGACCGGCCAGGGTCATCAGCAAGGCGACAAAGACCACGCGCCAGAGCAATTGCGCAGTCAGCAGCGGCACACGCGGGTCGCGCGGCGGTCGACGCATCAGATTGGCTTCGGCCGGTTCGAATGCCAACGCCAGGGCCAGAGTCACCGCGGTGATCATATTGACCCAGAGGATTTGCAGCGGAGTGATCGGCAGGGTCAGTCCCAGGGCGATAGCCGCCAACAGAATCAAGGCTTCGCCGGCATTGGTGGGGATGATGAAGAGGATGGATTTGCGCAGGTTGTCATAGACCGCGCGGCCTTCCTCGACGGCATGGGCGATAGTGGCGAAATTGTCGTCGGCCAGAACCATCTGCGCCGCCTCCTTGGCCGCTTCGGTGCCCTTGATGCCCATGGCGATGCCGATATCGGCGCGCTTCAACGCCGGGGCGTCGTTGACTCCGTCGCCGGTCATCGCCACGCGCTCGCCGGCTGCTTGTAAACGTTCGACCAGGCGCAGCTTATGCGCCGGGCTGGTGCGGGCGAATACATGGGTGTCGCGCAGGCGGGCGTCCAGCTCGGCGTCGCTGAGCTGGTCCAACTGCGCCCCGGTCAACGCCGCCGCGCCGCCCAGACCCAGGCGCGCGGCGATGCTACTGGCGGTAGCGGCGTGGTCACCGGTGATCATCTTTACCCGAATGCCGGCGCTATGGCAGTCGGCGATGGCGCGGATCGCTTCTTCACGGGGCGGGTCGAGCATGCCGACCAGTCCCAGCAGGATGAAATCGCCTTCCAGGTCGGCATAGCCCAATTCGCGTTGCCCGCCCGCCAGCGTGCGCATGGCCAAGCCGAGCATGCGCAGGCCCTGGCTGGCGCCTTGTTCGAGCAGGGCGTGCCAATGCTTCAGGCTAAGCGGTTCATCGCGGCCATCGCGCCATTGCCGGTTGCACACTTCGAGCAAACGCTCCGGCGCACCGAGCAGGTAGATGAAACCGTGGCCCGCGTGATCATGGTGCAGGCTGGCGGTGCAGCGTAGCTCCGAGCTGAACGGGATGACATCGATCTGCGGCAGATGCTGCAGCTCGTGCTGGCGCTCCAGGCCGAGTTTGCCGGCCAGGGTCAGCAGGGCGGCTTCGGTGGGGTCGCCGCTGATGCACCAGGTCTGGTCCTGCAAGTGCAGGCTGGCGTTATTGGCCAGCAGGCCGGCGCGCGCCAGCTCGCGCAGGTCGTCGGCGCTATCGAGCTGGCAAAGCTGGTCATGGTCACAGCGAACGCTGCCCGTGGGCGCGTAGCCGACGCCCTCGATCTGATAATGGTGAGCGCTGGTGAACACCTGCTGCACGGTCATTTCGTTGCGCGTCAGGGTGCCGGTCTTGTCGGAGCAGATCACCGTGACCGCACCCAGGCTCTCCACTGCTGGCAGGCGGCGGATAATCGCTTGGCGTTTGGCCATGCGCTGCACACCCAGGGCGAGGATGATCGTCAGCACCGCCGGCAAACCTTCCGGGATCGCCGCCACCGCCAGGCCGACCGCGGCCATCAGCATCTCCGTGGGATGGTAGCCGCGCAGCCATACACCGAAGGCGAAGGTGAGCAGCGCCAGGCCGAGGATGATCAGCGTGAGATGCCGGGCGAAACGCGCCATATCCGCCAGCAACGGCGTTTGCAGACTGACCACGGCGCCGAGCATATGGCTGATGCGCCCCAGTTCGGTGTTCCCGGCGGTGGCGACCACCACGCCCGTGCCATTGCCGGCGCTGACCAGGGTGCCGGAATAGGCCATGCAGTGGCGGTCGCCCAGGCTCGCATCGGCTATGGCCGCTTCGCTACGTTTGTTCGCCGGCAGCGATTCCCCGGTCAGAGTCGCTTCCTCGATGCGCAGGTCGCGGCATTCCAGCAGACGCAGATCCGCCGGTACCCGGTCGCCGGCCTCCAGCAGCACCAGATCGCCGGGCACCAATTGCTCGGCCGGCACGCTCTGCAGCTTGCCGTCGCGGCGCACGCGGGCCTCCAGGGTCAGCATGTTCTGGATCGCGCGCATGGCCTGTTCGGCTTTGCCTTCCTGAATGAAACCGATCAGTGCATTGATCAGCACCACGGCGAAGATCACCGCGCTGTCGAGCCATTCGCCGAGCAGCAGGGTGAGCAGGCTGGCGGCCAGCAGTACGTAGATCAGCAGATTATGAAATTGCAGCAGCAAGCGCCGCAGCGGGCCTCTAGGCCGCACCTGCGGCAAACGATTGGGGCCGTGTTCACATAAGCGGCGCTGGACTTCGGCGTTATCCAGGCCGCTGAGTTGACTATTCTGTACCCGCAGACACTCCTCGCCGGTATGGGCATGCCAGGCGCCAGGGTGGGAAGCTTTCATGGTGACATCCTTGAGTCTCGAGGCTCTGACGCCACCTTAGGCCTTTTGTTATGGTCTGGCGTTGGCCTGGATCAAGGCATTCCTTCACAGATTTGTCAGCAAAGGTTTAGTCAGCCTTTGCCATGACGAGCGCGACCAGTAGCATCGGCGAATTGGCCAAGGAGAACGATGTGCGCAAACTCGATTACGTATTGCAGGCGGTGAACCAGGTATTGCTGGGAAAGGAGGGCCAGGTGCGTCTGGCCTTGACCTGCCTGTTGGCGCGCGGCCATCTGTTGATCGAAGACCTGCCGGGGATGGGCAAGACCACCCTCAGCCATGCCTTGGCCAAGGTGCTGGGCTTGAGTTTCCAGCGTATCCAGTTCACCTCCGATTTATTGCCGGGCGACATCCTCGGCACCTCGGTGTTCGACAAGGACACCGGGCAGTTCGTGTTTCACCCCGGACCGATCTTCGCCGAGCTGGTACTGGCCGATGAGATCAACCGTGCCACGCCGAAGAGCCAGAGCGCGTTGCTCGAAGCCATGGAGGAGGGCCAGGTGACCATCGAGGGCGCGACCCGGCCGCTGCCCGAACCCTTTTTCGTGATCGCCACGCAGAATCCGGTCAGCCAGGGCGGCACCTTCGCCTTGCCGGAGTCGCAGCTCGACCGCTTCCTGATGCGTCTGTCCCTCGGTTATCCCGGCATGGCGGCGGAGAAGGCGCTGCTTCTCGGCGATTCGCGGCGCTCGCTATTGCCGCGCCTGGAGCCGATTCTCGACCACCGCGAGCTGGCGCTGCTGCAAGCCGAAGTACCGAACGTGCGGGCCAGCGATGCCTTGGTCGATTATGTGCTGCGCCTGGTAGAAGCCACACGCACCCAGCCGCAATTCGCCTGGGGTCTGTCACCGCGGGCCAGCCTGGCGCTGTTGGCGGCGGCGCGGGCCTGGGCCTTTCTCGATCGACGCGACTATGTGATTCCCGAAGACGTGCAGGCGGTGTTGCCCTCGGTGGTCGGTCATCGCTTACGCGAGCGCGCCGATCCGACCGGGCACGGTGGCGGTGCCCTGGTGCAATGGCTGCTGCGCGAGGTGCCGGCGCTTTGAAGGCAATGTTCAGGCGGCGCTGGAGTCGTTGGCTGACCAGGCGCATCCCGCCGGCGGCCAGCGTACGCTTGAATCAACGGCGGATTTTCATCATCCCCAGCCTGGTCGGCGCCGCCTTCGCCCTGGCCCTGGTGTTGATGTTGCTGGCGGCGATCAATTACCAGAACAGCCTGGCCTATGGTCTGACCTTTCTGCTGGCATCGGTGTTCGTCGTGGCCATCCTGCATACCTACCGCAACCTGGCCGGCTTGATCCTCAAAGCCGCGGGTACTGGAGCGGTATTCGTCGGCGAGCAGGGGCGCTTTCGGGTGCGCCTGGAAAGCAGCGCGCGGGCTCACCAGGCGATCGCCCTCGGTTGGCCGCCGGCCGAGCTGCAGGTGCTCGATGTGCCCGAGCTGGGCGTCGGCGAGTGCGAATTGAGCCTGCCGGCGCAGCGCCGCGGTTGGTTGCGGCCGGGGCGTATGCGCGTTGAAAGCCGTTTTCCGCTGGGGATTCTGGTGGCCTGGAGCTGGGTCGATCTGGATCAGGCGCTATTGGTCTACCCGCGGCCGCTGGAGGGCGAATTGCCGGTTGCCGCCGGCACCAGCGACGATCCGGCAGAGCAGGGCGGCCGTGCCCATGGCCGTGGCGCCGATGACTTTCAGGGGCTGAAAAGCTACCAGCCGGGCGATTCGAAAAGGCGCCTGCACTGGAAAGCCTATTCCCGAGGCCAGGGTTTGCTGGTCAAGGATTTCGCCGCACTCAGCGGACGCGACCTGTGGTTGGATTTCGATATGGTCGGCGGGGATATCGAGACGCGCCTGTCGTTGCTTTGCCATTGGGTGCTGCAGCTATCCGAGCGTCAGCAACCCTTCGCCATGCGCCTGCCGGGCTGCGTGCTGCCGCCCGACAGCGGCGACGGCCATCGCGAGGCCTGCCTGCGCGCATTGGCGTTGTATGGGGTTGCCCCATGAGCCGGGGCCAGGCAATTCCGCGTATCAGCCTGACCTGGCTGCTGGTCGCCCAGGTGCTGGTAATAGTTCCCCACCTCGGTCATCTGCCGCTGTGGGTGATCGGTCTGTGGCTGGGCTGTGCGGTCTGGCGCATTCAGATTTTCCGCATGCGCGCGGCCTATCCCAATGCCTGGGCCAAGGCCGGTTTGATGTTGGGCGCCGCCATCGGCGTATTTCTCTCGCGTGGCAGCTTGATTGGTCTGGATGCCGGGGTGGTGCTGCTGGTTGCGGCCTTTATCCTCAAACTACTGGAGATGCGCAGCCGGCGCGATGCGCTGGTGCTGATCTTCCTCGGCTTCTTCACCGTGGTCACCGCCTACCTGTTCGACGACCGCATGCTGCTGGCGCTGTTCAGCCTGCTGCCGGTGACGGCCTTGTTGGCCGCGTTGATCGGCTTGCAGCAAAGCGCCGTGGCCACCCGGCCCTGGCAAACCGGGCGCCTGGCGGCGAGTCTGCTGTTGCAAGCGATCCCGCTGATGCTGCTGTTGTTCGTGTTCTTCCCACGGCTGGGGCCGCTGTGGTCCTTGCCGCAGCCGAGCGACAAGGCGCTCAGCGGCTTGTCCGACAGCATGGCGCCAGCCGATATCGCCGAGTTGAGCCGCTCCGACGCCCTGGCGTTTCGCGCCAGTTTCGAGGGGCAAACGCCGGATCGCAGTCAGTTGTACTG
>CBIHQF010000135.1:0-8274 GCA_966211665.1 uncultured Pseudomonas sp.
CCGACAAATACGAATAGAGGTCTGAACATGTAGGGGCTTTCGAAGGAAAGGGGAACGTCCTTGTGGCGAGGCCTGGCCAGCGGCTTTACACTCAGATCACCACTGCTGCCATGGGTTCGCCATGTCGACTCAAGATGAAGAGGATCGCCGCGAATACTATCGTATCGACGATAAGATCGCACTGGATTTCACCCTGCTCTGCGGCGCTCAAGCATTAGCCAATGACGAGCTTCACGACAGCTCGCCATTGTTCAACCTGCTCAGCGAGCTGCACCTGATGGACTTCGAGTCGCAGCATCTACTGCGCCATATCAGCGAGCGCGACCGTACCCTGGCCAATTACCTGAAAACCATGAACAAACGCATCGACCTGCTCGGCCAGGCGGTTGCGCAAAGCCTGCTACGCGATATCGGCCCGCCCCGGCAGGTCAGCCTGTCGGAGGGCGGCGTGAGCTTCAACAATGCGCAAGCCGTGCCTCCCGCCAGCCATTTGGCCCTGAAAATGGTGCTGATGCCCCAAGCCCTGGGCTTGCTGCTGCGCGCCAAAGTCGTGCACTGTCAGCAGCAAGGTGACGGCCAGTTCGAGATCGGCGCCGAGTTCGAAGCCTTGACCGATGCCCAGCGCCAATTGCTGGCAAGGCATATCCTGCAGCGCCAGGCCTTGGAACGTCGCCTGGCGCGCGAACAGGAACAACCGCTTCCCTGACCATGAGACCCGCCATGTCACGTTGTTTATTGATGCTCATGTTATTGCTGCCGCTTGGCGCCAGTACAGAAACCTTGCAGATTCCCATCGGTCAACAAGGCGGGGAGCTCAGCGGGTTGCCCCGTATGGGCGAATCCCGGCAATCGGTACTGGAGCGCTTCGGCCTGGCTGATGAGGAACACCCAAGCGTTGGCCAGCCGCCGATCACCCGCTGGGACTACCGCACCTTCAGCGTGTATTTCGAGTACGACCATGTGATCGACAGCGTGCGCCACCATCAGCCACGCAGCGCCACGCCCGACAAGGAGTAAGCAGTGCCCCTGATCTACGGCCACCGCGGCGCCAAAGGCGAAGCACCGGAAAATACCCTGAACAGCTTTCAACAGTGCCTGGCGCACGGCGTACGCCGCTGCGAACTGGACCTGCACCTGTCGCGCGACGGCGAATTGATGGTGATTCACGACCCGACGCTGAAGCGCACCACAGGCCATCGCGGCAAGGTGGTCGAGCACGACGCGGAGGAGCTGGTCCGTTACGACGCGCGCAAGGGCGGCCCTGGCTGGGTTCAGCCCTGCCCTATTCCGCGCCTGGCCGAGCTGTTCGAAAAATGCGATTTCGAGCACTGGCAGTTGGAAGTCAAAAGCGCCTCGAAAGTGCGCGCCGCGCGCACGGTCGAAGCCATCGCAGCGCTCGCCGGACGCTATGGCCTGAGCGACAAGGTCACGGTCACCTCCAGCTCGCGGGAAGTCCTGGGCGCCCTGAAACGCCTGACGCCCGGGCTTTCGCGCGGCCTGGTCGCCGAGTACGCCTGGCTCGACCCGTTGAAAGTGGCCAAGCATTACGGCTGCGACATGCTCGCGCTGAACTGGACGCTGTGCACCCCCGAGCGCCTGCTCAAGGCGCAGAAAGCCGGTTTGCATGTCTCGGTATGGACGGTCAACGAACCGGCGCTGATGCGCCGCCTCGCCGACTTCGGCGTCGACAGTCTGATTACCGACTTCCCTGGTTTGGCCGTGGCCACCTTGCAACCGTAGGTTGGATCGGGGCGCACCCGCCCTCACCATTCACCCACGACGAAAATCCCAGGCAAAAGAAAACCGGCCATACAGAGCCGGTTTTCTTATTGCTGCCTGATCAGAAACTCTCCCGGTTCGGCCAGCGCCATGCCTGGGAGTCGCTGAACGGGTCCTCCCCGACCGGCTCAGGCCACCGGTCGGAGCCGTTCAAAAAAGCCGGTTGAGGCCATCGAACGCGGCAACCCGATAAGCCTCGGCCATGGTCGGGTAGTTGAAGGTGGTGTTGACGAAATACTTGATGCTGTTCGCCTCGCCCTTCTGGTTCATGATCGCCTGACCGATATGCACGATCTCCGACGCCTGGTAGCCGAAGCAGTGAACCCCGAGCACTTCCAGGGTTTCCCGGTGGAACAGGATCTTCAACATGCCCACCGGCTCATGGGAGATCTGCGCCCGCGCCATGCTCTTGAAGAACGCCTTACCCACCTCGTAGGGAATCTTCGCCTGAGTCAGCTCGCGCTCGTTCTTACCGATCGAACTGATCTCCGGGATGGTGTAGATGCCAGTCGGTACATCGTCGACGAAACGCCAGCTGTCGTTCTCGACGATATTGCCGGCCGCCGAACGGCCCTGGTCGTAGGCGGCACTGGCCAGGCTCGGCCAGCCGATCACATCGCCGGCGGCGAAGATGTTCGGCACTTCGGTGCGGTAATTCTTATCGACTTCGATCTGCCCGCGGCTATTGACCTTGATGCCGATGTTTTCCAGGCCCAACTGGTCGGTATTGCCGGTGCGGCCGTTACACCAGAGCAAGGCATCGGCCTTGATCTTCTTGCCGGACTTGAGGTGCAGCACCACCCCATTCTCCACCCCCTCGATACTCTCGTACTCTTCGTTATGGCGAATCAGCACGTTGGTATTGCGCAGGTGGTAACTCAGCGCATCGGAAATTTCCGCGTCGAGGAAGCTCAACAGCTGATCGCGGTTATCGATCAGATCGACCAACACGCCCAAACCGCTGAAAATCGATGCGTATTCGCAACCGATCACCCCGGCGCCATAGATGATCAAACGGCGTGGCGTGTGGCTGAGGTTGAGGATAGTGTCGCTGTCGTACACCCGTGGGTGATGGAAATCGACATCCGCCGGACGATAAGGGCGCGAACCGGTGGCGATGACGATCTGCTTGGCCACCAGCTTCTCGACCACACCATTGGCGCAGACCACTTCGATGGTTTGCTCGTCGGAAAAGCTGCCGGTACCGAAGAACACGTCGATCCGGTTACGCGCGTAGTAACCGGTGCGCGAGGTCACCTGCTTGGCGATCACCCGTTCGGCGCTTTTCAACACATCGGGGAAGGAGAACCAACGCGGCTCGCCGATCTGGCGAAACATCGGGTTGGTGTTGAATTGCATGATCTGCCGTACCGAATGGCGCAGCGCTTTGGAGGGGATCGTGCCCAGGTGGGTGCAGTTACCGCCGACTTCGCGGCGGCTATCGACCACCGCGACCTTGCGCCCCGCTTTGGCGGCGTTCATTGCCGCACCTTCACCTGCCGGGCCGGAACCCAGCACCACTACGTCGTAGTTATAGACCGCCATGTTTACTCCTTCAGATCACACCGGGGCGCTTATGGCGCACCCTCGGCAGGGCCAGCCCGTTGTCGCGGGCCGGCAATCGATACAGCCGCAGCCTAACAATCAGTGTTGCGTCGGGCGATTAGCGCTTGGTCGCGTCGTACGCCAGTTTGTCGCCATCGCTGAGCGAGGAATCGCGGTCGCGGTTGACCTCCTCGCATTTCTCGCGGCTACCGCCGCAGATCGAACATTCCTTTTCGATACCCAGATTGGCGATCCCGCCGCAGGATCCGGCGATGGGCTTACGTCCCATGATCACGCCAACGGCCATCAACGACACCACCAACAACATGGTGCAAAAAACGATCAACCAAATCATTGCTTATCTCCTGCAGCGAAGAGCTGCTCGAAAACGGCGGTGCTCCGTGTGACGAAGCCCTCACCCTCACGGGTCACGAAAAACGCCGCGATACCCGCTTGTTCCGCATACTCGCGACCTTTAATCGGACCGAGCACCATTAACAATGTAGACAAACCATCGGCCCGTAAGGTCGACGGATCGACCACCGTTACCGCGGCCAGTTTATGGGTGATAGGCGCACCGGTCTGCGGGTCCAGGGTGTGCGAGTAACGCACGCCGTTTTCCTCGAAATAATTACGGTAATCGCCCGAGGTGGAAACCCCGTAACCATCCAGTTGCAGAACCCGTTGCGCGACTCGCTGATCGTCGCGCGGCGCCTCGATGGCGATGCGCCAAGGCTGACCATCCGGCTTTTTACCGGCAGCCTTGAGCTCGCCCGTAACGTCCACCAGGTAGCTGCTCACGCCCAACTCGAGCAGGCGGCCGACAATCCTGTCGACCGTATAACCGGCCGCCAGGCTGTTGAGGTCCAACTGCAGGTCGACATCCTTGCACAGCCGCTGCCCTTCGATGCGCAAATGCCGGTGGCCACTGCGCTCTTGCGCTTGCGCCAGCTGCTCGGCGCTCGGCACGCGCTCCACCCGCGCCTGGGGTCCGAAGCCCCAGAGGTTGAGCAGAGGTTCCAGGGTCAGGTCGAAGGCACCCTGGCTCTCCTGCGACAATGCCTGACCCGCACGCACCACTTCCAGCATTTCGGCCGGCACCGCCAGACAGCTGCCCGCCGGGGCTTGATTGAAGGTGGAGATAACGGAGTCGGCGCGGTAGGTGGACATCTGCCGATCGACTTCGGCAAGAATCGCCTCGGTCTCGGCCTTGAGCCGTGCGCTTTCGGCAACGCCCTCGCCGGTTACGTATTTGACCGAGTAAGTGCTGCCCATGGTCGGGCCGCCGAACTCTTCGACTTTCTCAGAAGGCAAACAGCCCGTCAGGGCTGCCGCACGAGCGGCAGCGATAACGGGCTGGAATACCGCTAACTTCACGCTTAGCCGCCGAAGTCATCGAGCAGGATATTTTCCTCCTCAACACCCATGTCGACCAGCATCTTGATCACCGCGGCGTTCATCATGGGCGGACCGCACATGTAGAACTCGCAATCTTCCGGCGCCGGATGGTCCTTCAGATAGTTCTCGTACAGTACGTTATGGATGAAGCCTTTGAGGCCCGTCCAGTTGTCTTCGGGCAGCGGATCGGACAATGCCAGATGCCAAGTGAAGTTGGGATTCTCCGCCTGCAACTGGTCGTACTCTTCCACGTAGAAGGCTTCGCGCATGGAGCGCGCGCCGTACCAGAAGCTGATCTTGCGCTTGGACTTCAAACGCTTGAGCTGGTCGAAGATATGCGAGCGCATCGGCGCCATGCCGGCACCACCGCCGATGAAGACCATCTCGGCGTCGGTGTCCTTGGCGAAGAACTCGCCGAATGGGCCGTAAACGGCGATTTTGTCGCCCGGTTTGAGGCTGAACACATAGGAGGACATCTTGCCCGGCGGCAGGTCGTCCTTGCCCGGCGGCGGCGAAGCGATACGGATATTGAACTTCACCAGGCCCCGCTCTTCCGGGTAGTTGGCCATGGAGTAAGCGCGAATCACCGTCTCCTCGACCTTGGACACGTACTTCCACTGGTTGAACTTGTCCCAGTCGCCGCGGTATTCCTCCTGGATATCGAAGTCCTTGTAACGCACTTCGTGCGGCGGGCATTCCAACTGCACGTAACCGCCGGCACGGAAGTCGACGTTTTCGCCTTCCGGCAACTTCAGCGTCAGCTCCTTGATGAAGGTGGCCACGTTCGGGTTGGACAACACCGTACATTCCCACTTCTTCACGCCGAAGACTTCTTCCGGCACCTCGATCTTCATGTCCTGCTTGACCGGGGTCTGGCAGGACAGACGCCAGCCAGCCTTGGCTTCGCGGCGAGTGAAGGCGGCCTCTTCGGTCGGCAGCATTTCGCCGCCGCCGCTTTCCACCACACACTTGCACTGGGCGCAGGTACCGCCGCCACCGCAGGCTGAAGACAGGAAGATATTGTTGGCCGCCAGGGTCTGCAGCAACTTGCCGCCGGCCGGGACCACAATGGTTTTTTCGCCGTTGATCTCAATGCTCACGTCACCGCTGGAAACCAGCTTGGCGCGCGCCATCAGGATGATCAGCACCAACGCCAGCACAATGCCGGTGAACATGCCGATCGCGAGAAAGATTTGATAATTGATCATTTATTCATCCTTCCTTACAACTGCACGCCGGAGAAGGACATGAAGCCCAGAGACATCAGACCGATGGTGATAAAGGTGATGCCCAAGCCCTGAAGGCCAGCTGGAACGTCGCTGTACTTGAGTTTCTCGCGAATCCCCGCCAATGCGGTGATCGCCAGCGCCCAGGAGAGACCCGAACCGAAGCCGTAGACCGTACTTTCCGCCAGGTTGTAGTCGCGCTCGACCATGAACAGCGTGCCGCCCATGATCGCGCAGTTCACGGTGATCAATGGCAGGAATACGCCGAGGGCGTTGTACAGGCTGGGTACGTATTTATCCAGGAGCATTTCAAGGATCTGTACGATCGCCGCGATCACCCCGATGTAGCTGAGCAGACCGAGGAAGCTCAGATCGACTTCCGGCAGACCGGCCCAAGCCAGGGCGCCATCTTTAAGCAGATAGGTATAAATCAGGTTGTTCGCCGGTACGGTGATCACCTGCACGACAACAACCGCAATACCCAAGCCAATCGCCGTCTCGACTTTCTTCGAAATGGCGATGAAGGTGCACATGCCGAGGAAGAAGGCCAGCGCCATGTTCTCGACGAACACGGCCTTGGCCAGCAAGCTAACGTAATGTTCCATTAATAAGCCTCCTTATTCGAGACTTGCGGCGCCATCTTGTAGCTCGGTTGCTCGAGCTGCTCTTTTTTCCAGCTGCGTAGCGCCCAAATAAACAAACCGATCAGGAAGAACGCCGAAGGCGGCAGCAGCAACAGGCCGTTGGGCTGATACCAACCGCCGTCGTTGATCACCGGAATAATCTCGTAACCCATCAGTTTGCCCGCGCCGAACAGCTCGCGAATGAAGCCCAGGGCGATCAGCATGGCGCTGTAACCGAGACCGTTACCGATGCCGTCGAAGAACGACAGGACCGGAGGGTTCTGCATGGCGAAGGCTTCTGCGCGGCCCATCACGATGCAGTTGGTGATGATCAACCCGACGAATACCGACAGCTGCTTGGACAGGCTGAAGGCATAGGCCTTGAGCACCTGATCCACCACGATTACCAGCGAGGCGATGATCACCATCTGCACGATCATGCGGATCGAGCTGGGGATCTGACTACGGATCATCGAGATGAACAGGTTGGAGAAACCGGTCACCAGGGTCAGCGCGATGGACATTACCAGCGCGGTTTTCAGGTTCGAAGTCACCGCCAGGGCCGAACAGATACCGAGGATCTGCAGGCCAATGGGGTTGTTATTGAAGATAGGGTCCAACAACACTTGTTTGATCGTGGGTTGCGACATGATCAAGCCTCCCCTGCGCGCAGGTTCTCGATAAAGGGACCGAAGCCGTTTTCGCCCAGCCAGAATCTCAACAGATTCTCCACACCTTTACTGGTCAAGGTCGCGCCGGCCAGGGCATCGACCTGATGCTCCGCCTCGGGGCTCTGCGGATCGACACCACCTTTAACCACCTGCACGGCCACGGAACCGTCGTCGTAAACGACCTTGCCCGGCCATTGACCGGTCCATTTCGGGTTATCCACTTCGCCGCCCAGCCCCGGGGTTTCGCCGTGCTGGTAGAAGCCCATGCCGACCACGGTTTTCAGATCGCCCTTGAGCGCGATGAAGCCGTACAGCGTCGACCACAGGCCATAACCGCGAACCGGTAGGATCATGGTGTCGATCTGGCCATCTTTCTCGACGATATAAACGGTGCTGAAGTGCTCCTGGCGCTTGATCCCGGCGGTGTCTTCGCTAGCGGGCAGAACACTGGAAAGCTTCGGATCCTTCGAGGCCTTCAGCGGGTCGAAGGTCAGCGGGTCGTAGGCATCGGAGAATTCGCCGGTTTCCAAGTTGACCAGTTTGGCGCTGATGGTACTTTTGAACAGTTCCTTGACTTCGCGCGCCGACATGTTCTTCTCGCCCAGACCGGCGATCGCCAGGATGCTGCGCTGCTTGTCCAGCAGCCGGTTGTCCAGCTGGGTCGGTTTGAGCGCCACTGCGGCGCCGGCGACGAACACCGAGCACACCAGGCAGACCAACAGGGCTACCGTCAGGGTGCGAGCGGTGGATTCTTTTTGACTAGACATTACGTGCCAGCCTCCGCTTGATATTGGCTTGAACGACGAAGTGGTCGATCAGCGGTGCAAACAGGTTGGCGAACAGAATCGCCAGCATCATGCCTTCCGGGAACGCCGGGTTGACCACGCGGATCAACACCACCATGACCCCGATCAAGGCACCGAAAATCCACTTGCCGGTATTGGTCATGGACGCCGATACCGGATCGGTGGCCATGAAGAACATACCGAAGGCGAAACCACCGATGACCAGATGCCAGTACCAGGGCATGGC